>JAOZRM010000005.1:0-1096 GCA_029940175.1 Candidatus Sabulitectum sp.
ACTACCGAAACAGGTTACTCTGAGTTCCTGGGATTTCATACGGTTGATCTTACCAGTCCATTTGAACTTGCCCAGGGAGACAGTGTCTATTTTGTAATGGAATTCTCTGACGGCGGTTATCCATATGACAGAACAGCAGAGGTTCCAGTGCTTCTTGGTGCATCCATGAGGGTGATCGTGGAATCATCAGCTTCTGAGAATGAAAGCTGGTACAACGATGGAGCCTGGCATGATCTGTATACATGGGCAGGTAATCCGTATCCGGGAACAGGTAACTTCTGCCTTAAATTACTGGGATACAATGCGGGAATCAGTATTTCACCAGACCAGGATTTCATTTTCCAGGGTGAAGTTGGTGGCCCCTTTGCTCCTGCTTCTGAAACATGGGTAATGGAATTCATGGGTGACGGATCTGTTCAGTACGACATCAATGCAGAATCAGTGAGCTGGCTAGAACTGACTGGATCACTTTCAGGGAGTATCTCTCCCGGTGAAACGGTTGATATTACTGCTTCCATTACATCAGATGCGGATGATCTGCCCTTTGGTGTTTACACCGCCGATGTAGATTTTGTGAATGTCACCACCGGAATGGGGAATGTCACCAGCACCGTTGTTCTTATAGTAGGAGACGCCGGTCTTATATACAGCTGGAACATGGATTCTGATCCGGGATGGACAACTGAAGGTCTCTGGGAATGGGGCGTACCCCAGGGAATGGGCGGCTCACACGGTAATCCTGATCCATCATCAGGATTCAGCGGTAATAATGTGTATGGCTATAACCTTGATGGTGATTACACGCAGAACATGGATGAGACATACCTGACCACTGGAATCATAGACTGCTCAAATCTCTATGGCACTCAGTTGCGGTTCCAGAGGTGGCTTGGGGTAGAGGGCAATGAATTTGACCATGCATCTGTACAGATATCCAGTGACGGAGAGACATGGTTTTCGGTGTGGGAGAATGGAGAAGAAGAAATAACAGATGGTAACTGGAGTTCCAGAATTATCGATATATCTTCCTTCGCTGATACGAAGCCGGACATCCGGATACGGTGGGTTATGGGTACCACGGATCCAGGATGGGAGT
>JAOZRM010000005.1:1106-29573 GCA_029940175.1 Candidatus Sabulitectum sp.
TGATGTGGAAATATGGGCAACCGGAGCTCTCTCAGTTGAAGAAGGGGAGACAGTTCAGAAACTGTCATTAAGGCTCTCCGGTAACAACCCTGCTGTTTCCTCCACGGCATTCACTTGCAAAATACCATCTGCCGGTATCCTGACTCTGCAGATCCATGATCTGTCAGGAAGGGTACTCAATACTGTTTTCAATGGTTCTGTGCCTGGTGGGGATATCACTATTCCTTTCAGTTTGACAGATGCCGGAGGACAGAGATTGCCCACAGGTATCTATCCGGTAATGGCTACATGCAACGGTGAGACATCTGTTACCAGACTTGTTGTTGTTTATCGCTGACCAATATCTGCCCCGGTATTATCATTATACCGGGGCGCTTTAATAAGGAGACTGCTTTGTCCAGAGTGCTTCTGGTGAATCCACCATCTTCAATAGATGTCTACAGCAACAGCAAGATAAGAGTCGCAATTACATCAGCCCCTTTCGTAACTCTTGGGGCACTTGCAGGTGCTGTTCTGGAAGACAACCATGATGTCAGGGTGGCAGATCTGATGATTGAAGCGAGCCCACTGGATGCCTATAGAGATGTACTCCGGAACTGGAAGCCTGATTTTATAGGGATCACATTTACTACTCCACTTGTTTCAGAGGCCATCACCCTTGCATCTACTGCAAGGATTGAATGCCCTGAAGCCATGATAATTGCCGGTGGAATTCACGCCTCTACTCTGCCCCGAGAAGTTCTGGAGACCAGCGAATTCGATGTAGTTGTTATAGGGGAGGGAGAAAATACTCTTAGGGAGCTTTGTCTGGGAAATGATCTTCATGGAATAAGTGGTATCGCTTTTTTTGACAATACTGAATTCGTTACCACAAACTCCAGAGCACCTATAATGGATCTTGATGACCTGCCTTTGCCTGCCTGGCAGCTTTACAACCTGAAGTACTACAGATCACCGCATATTGCTTCAAGAAAAAATCCTGTTGGTTACATGGAAACCAATAGAGGTTGCAATCACTTTTGCACATACTGCAGTCAGGGCATATTCGGTCACAATGTCAGGTGGAAAAGCCCTGAAAGAATCGTGGATGAAATGTTCAGAATGCTCGATCTTGGTTTTCACGATATTCATATTAAAGATGACAATTTCACAGCAGATATTGAAAGAGCAAAGGTAGTTTGCAGACTTCTTGTAGAAAGAAAATTTCCGGCTCCCTGGGCATTGCCCACAGGTGTTAATATCCATGATGTGGATAGCGAGTTCTTCCAACTGGCTAAAGCAGCAGGTTGTTATATGGTTTCCTTTGGTATTGAAAGTGCGTCTCCTGAAGTGCTCAGGAATGTGAACAAGAATCAGTCACCTGAGCAGATCAGGGATGCAGTGAATATGGCTCATGATGCCGGACTTGAAACAGTTGGCTTTTTCATGATCGGCCTCCCCGGTGATACAGAAGAGACCATCGAGGAAACAATGAGATTCGCCTGCAGTCTTCCACTTACATACGCCAAAGCATCAATGACACTGCCTTTCCCCTCCAGTGCCCTTTTCCGTCAGATCGACATGGAGGGTCGTATAAAAACAAAAGATTGGGATATCTACAACTTCCACAGTACAACCGATGTGTGGGAGCATGAGAACCTTTCCTGGGACACTATAAGAAAGTATTACGGCATGTTCCACAGGAAGTTCTATTTCAGACCGTCTTACATATGGAAAAGATTCTGGCGTGACATTCGCATGGGGTATCTCTGGGATGATGTGAAAGCAGTTCTTTCCAACAACTGGGGAGATTGATCTGTGAGGAAAGTGCTACTGCCCATTCTGCTCATTGTTTTATCCATCTTTATCGCCGAAAAGTTTTTCCCGCAGATTCGCATGAAACAGCTTACGGTGGTTACAATTCCCGGTGGGGCAACAGTTTCAATAAATGGGATTCCAGCAGGAGTTTCTCCACTGAGGCAGTTTGTACCCCAGGATGGAGTATTTATTGTCGCAGAGAAGGATGGTTTTTTTGCGGTTGATTCGCTTGTTGAAGCTCCAATTGATACCCTGTTTCTTCAACTCCGGGAAGGGTGTCTCATTGTTGTGAGAACCAACCCACCAGGTTGCCAGATCCTATCTCATGGTTATGCAGGCATGTCGCCCTGTTCTCTGGTTGTGGAAACTGGCAGCACAGTTGAGATAACCGCCCTGGGCGAGATGGGTATTTCGGTAACTCGTGTGGTGAATGTACTTACTCCCGGAGCAAGAATAGTGGAGATTGCAGTTCCGTATCAGTTCACAGACCAGAGCAGTGGATCTGAGTTCTCAGTTATTCCACGTGACCTTCTCCCTTTTGCAATGGGACCACTGACCGTTGGCCGGTACGAGGTGACTGCTCTTCAGTTTGCAGATTTCATGAATGCTGTTGACCCGGAACTGCTAACTGACTCCCATTCTGTCAAGGGCAGAACCTGTCTTATGGACAGTATTCTTAAGTGCAACTGGAAAGGACCACTAAGCTTCAACATGGATACAACCGCCTATGCACCTTTTGAGGGAATGGCAGATTTCCCCATGGTCGGAATGACCAGGAGGGGCTCGGAGTGGTACTGTGAATGGTTTTCCCGCCAGGGTTCCACCGGGCTGGAGTTTAGATTGCCCGATCGTGATGAGTGGGAAATTCTTGCTGTTCCAGGCTCGGATCTGGCTGTGAATCTGTCAGACATCAATGAAACTATTCTCACAAGACATCCTGAGTTGGATGACGGGTGGGAGGAAACAGCACCTTCAGGTGCTATGGGCAGAAGCAGCTGGGGGCTTTGCGAAATGCAGGGAAACGTATGGGAATGGACATCTTCACAGAGGATTGCAGTTGGAGGAAGCTGGCTTTCTATGCTGGAGGATTGCAGAGCTGGATCAATTATAGAATTGGATGATAACCTGGGTTACCCCTTTGTGGGATTCAGGGTTGTGGCTACAGGCTATCCTATTGATATTATCCCGAGTCCGTAACTTTCAGGGATGGGAGACAGATAATGAACAGAGTTATACCCGGGGGGCCTCTTTGTCCGGCTCCGGAACTGCCAAGCATACCAGACTTGATTATGAATTCAGCCAGAAGATTTCCCGACAGGATAGCCGTTCGAGAACCTGCAGAGCTGGGAAAATTCAAATCCATCAGTTACAGGCAGTTTGCCAGCAATATTGATTGGGTTGCCAGAGGAATTCTGGAGACCATAGAACAGCCAATTGTGGCTATTGTTGGTAAAAACAGCATCTCATGGTACACTGCATATTTTGCTGTTCATCGTGCCGGTGGAATTGTAGTTCCAGTAGACCCGGGGCTTCCACAGTCCGATATGCACAACATTCTCCACTACTCCGGGGCGAACATGATATTTCACGATGTAGATTTTGGAGATTGGTTTGAACAGTGCAAGGATGTTGTTCCGGTGGCTATGAACTCAGGTTTTAAGGATGCCCCTGTTCTGTACAGCAGTATCCTTCGTAAAGGCAGAACTAGCAAACTGGATCTTCCTGCAGATTATGATATTACCCGACCGGCCATTATCAGCTATACATCAGGAACAACCGGTCTGGCCAAGGGGGTGGTTCACTCTCAGTATTCAGTTCTTTCAGATGTGAGCCAGTCTTTGCAGTTCTTTAACATAAATGAGGATGATATTTTCCTGAGCGTTCTTCCGGTTCACCATCTGTTTGAGGGAACTGTAGGCTTTCTACTGCCTCTTGCCTGTGGAGCAGAGATCGCCATTGCACACGGTCTCCGATATGTGGCAGCAGATCTCCTTACCACACACGCAACAATTCTGCTGGCAGTTCCACTTCTCTGGGAAACGCTGTATCGCCGGATAATGGACACCATCAAATCATCTTTTTCAGGTAAAGCAAAATTTGGAGTAGGACTAACCCTTTCAAAGGTCACAGAAAAGCTAGGCATCAAGGGTTTCAGAAGAAAAGTTTTCGATCCGGTTCACGAGAAGTTCGGTGGAAAACTCCGCCTTCTTATCTCCGGTGGAGCAGGCATTGATCCCAAGGCCATAGAAGGTCTGGAGAAACTTGGTTTCCTGATGCTGGAAGGATATGGATTGACAGAGACAGCTCCAATTCTTTCTGCCAACAGACCGGCAGCCAACAAGTATGGCAGTGTTGGGGTTCTTCTTCCAGAAGTCGAGGGAAGAATAGATGAACCTGATGAGTTTGGTGTAGGCGAGATCATTGTTAAGGGACCCAACATCATGCTGGGTTATTACGGGAATCCTGAAGCTACTGCAGAGGTTCTTTCTGAAGACGGATGGTTCCGTACCGGTGATTTCGGTTACTTTGACAGCGAGGGCTTCCTTTTTATAACCGGACGGAAGAAAAATGTCATTATCGCCAAGAACGGCAAGAACGTTTATCCTGAAGGAATTGAGACAGAGCTTAATCGGTTCAGACATATTAAGGAATGCATGGTATTCGGCAGAGTTTCCGAATCCAAGGGTGAGGAGATCTGCGTGCTTCTTGTTCCTGATAGAGATCTGCTCATTGAGGAGGCCGAGAGCCAGAACAGAAAGATAACTCAGGATGATGAGATACTGGCCATGAGAAAAGTAGTGAAAAACTATAACACTGCAGCGGAAAGCTACAAGAGAATTGCCAGCTTTATCATCAATCCCGTTGAGCTTCCCAAAACCACCACTAAGAAAATCAAGAGAAATGTTGCCTTGAAAGAAGCAGGTATGTCCCCAAGCGAGGTTTTCAGACCCTGATGGCAGGTCGCAAGGCAAACAGTGCTTACATGCTTCTGGGACAGATCTTTGGCAAAGCAGGTCTCTTTGTCTCATTAATGATTTATTCCAGATTACTTAGTGATGGAGCTTTTGGAGAATTACTTTTTGCCGTGTCAATAGGACTTATAGTTGTGTTTCTAAGTGATATGGGCGCAACAATGCTTGTTACAAGGCGAATTGCAAGTGGCTGGCCTACTGACAGTATTCTTTCTTCCGCACTTATTCTTCGAACAGGCTTGTCACTGATAACCATCTCAACAGTTATGCTTGCAGGTTGGGTTGCCGGTTACTCAAGTAGTCAGTTGATACTTATTCTACTGGTTGCAGCAGGTTTTATTCTTGATGGTTTTTGCGATACCTCATTTGCTGTTTTCCGAGCTAAAGGCTTAAT
This sequence comes from Candidatus Sabulitectum sp., assembly GCA_029940175.1. Taxonomy (GTDB): domain Bacteria; phylum Fermentibacterota; class Fermentibacteria; order Fermentibacterales; family JCC-6; genus Sabulitectum. The sequence goes on from JAOZRM010000005.1 coordinate 6,270, forward strand.
GGTCTATGAGGCAATAGCAAGGTCGATGCACGGGATACTGGGGGTCGCCCTTGCTGTGATGGCCTGGAAGACCGGACAGAGTGTATTTTTTGCCGGAGCTACTTACATACTCAGAGAAATTCCCGCACTTCTCTTTGTCTATACAGTATTGCCGAAAAAAATGGGGTACAGAATACAGTTATCCTCCAAAATCTATTCGTCTGTTATTCCACTGTTGAAGGCAGCTGTACCTCTCGGGCTTGTGGGAATGCTGTTTGTTGCCGGTGAAAGACTGGATAGTATCTTTATCAAAGCCGAACTGGGGGATGAGGCAATCGCCGCTTATCAACAGTGTATTAAAATACTTGAAGCACTGGTTCTTATTGTGACACCCACATTGCTTCCAGGAGCTCTCTTTGCTGCATTGTGTGAAGCAGTTCAGGCGGGTTGGGGAAAAGCCAGAGAGAGAATTGCCTGGATGACTGAACTTTTCCTGGTAATCGCATTTCTGCTGATTATTCCTTTGTGGGCCGCAGAGCAGCATGTTCTTAGGGCTGTATGGGGAAACGAATTCCTGCGCGGAGTATCGCCAGACCAGCTGCGTTCTGCTTTCCGAATAGTGCTGATGACTCTTCCAGTAGCTTATATATTTCACATGTTTATGGCGATTATGATCTCGCTGGAAAGGCAGAAGAGGTCAGTCCCTATTGTTGCCATAGCACTGGTAATAGAGATTGCTCTATTCATGATCCTGATTCCTCCACTGGGAATCGTGGGAGCTGCAATTGGTCACCTTGTACTTCTTTTGGCAGTTGCAGTAATACTTTCCTGGGACATCCATCGAAAATATGGCCCTACCGGTTTTTCCATGGGCACAAGAAGACCGCTTCTTGCAGCAATCCCAGCTTTCACAGTATTGATTTTACAGCCACTGAACCTTTGGGCAAACGCAGCGGTTTCAGTGGCTGTTTTTATTGCAATCTGGCTCATTGCCGGTGGCAAAAGTATTATCCCCCGACTCAAGCCTGAACCTGCTAAGGAAGTAATTTCCTGACACGCATGGCTAACTTTCGGAAAGACCTGTTTCTTGTTTTGAAGTTAAATACACTTTTCTTCTTGAGGTCTTTCATAATTGAGTTGTCGCAACCCATTTCTTCCAGGAATTCATTAAATCCCTCCGGTGCCTCTTTGGGTTCTCTTTCCTCCACGATTTTAAGAGCATGTTCTCTGTCTATAACACCAGCTCTGGTCATGTTGGCATAGAGGTACTCATATTTACCGAAACCTGTACGCTCTCTGAACAGATAGCTGGAGTGTGGTGTGCCCAGACAATCGTATCTGACTGTAGAAATGTCTTTGCCGAAATCCAGCTCTTTGTTCAACGTTTTATAAATACTCGGTAGATCCCAGGGAATGTAGTTTGGCAGGTTGATTTGTTTTACACCAAACATCCGTTTCCATGAGGGAAAGAAATAATCCCATTTCAGTTCTTTGAGATTAAATGCAGGTTTCATTATGTCTTTGAAGCAGACTCTGTCCATGTAAGAGGTCTCAGGCGGAGGAGATTCGAGAACGTCAGAGAACCCAGCTGCAATCAATCTAATGCCCTGTGTATCTGCTGCTCTGAATATGGCAGTTGGAATAAGAACAACACAGGCTGCGCAAAATTCCCCTGTGGCTTCAAGAGCTCTCTTGTAAACTTTGTTAAGAAGTTCCTTGTGGGGGGAGTAGGTGATCAGATCAACACCAAGTTTCGCTGCAGATTCTTTGACAAAAGCCAATGCTCCAGGCTCCAGAAAACCGTTATCGAAGTTAAAAGCAAGACAACGCATGTTGTATTTTTCTTTCATCATCCAGAGAGTATAAGTACTGTCTTTTCCACCGCTGTAAGGCACAAGTACATCATACTTTTTACCTTTGCCCCGATATCTCTTAAGAATGCGCTCTAGTTTTTTTTCGCGTTTTTGCCAGTCAATTTTTGCATTCATTATGTCAAATTCTCTACATACTCTGCATTCTCCATTTTCGTCAAAATCGATATTCGGGTAGGTTGATGGAAGAATGCATCTTGTACATCTCTTGATCTCTTCAGGCATAACTCTCCTTTTTTCAGTTGCTATAATCATACTAAGATAGTAGGAAATAGGTTGCGAAGCAATAATTACATAACTGATTACACGAAAACATGATACAAAATATCTTAATTTATTCGATGGGGAATATACTACTTTTCGGCAAAAAAATATAGTTAGACATGATGGTTGCTGATCTCAGGATTTTGAAGCTTCGCTGCCATTCAGCAAACTGAATACAGAGATGAATTTATTTATTGGAGTGATCGCAAAGGAATTGATGGAACCTGTTCTTTTGAGCCTTGCACACCCCCCTTTTTTTCATAGTTCGGTAAACCGGGTTGAGCAAAGACAGTGCAAATTTTACAGGGTGGGATCTCATCAACAAAGTGATCGGTCTCCATGCCATACATTTGATCAGATTGTTCGGGAGCTTCATGTTCACTAGCATAAATAGAAAATTCACATAGCTGAGTTTTCTGTCGTGATTTTCCTTGAGGTACGAAACATCCGCTTCTCTGATTATTCCTTCTGCAACGGCTTTATCAAAGAGGACCGTGCCCGGATAGAATGTGAGAGTATAAAGTTGCAGTATATAAGGTCTTGGTAATTCAAGAATACCTCTAAGGGTTGTTAGCTCGTCATCTGTAGTTTCCCATGGATTCTCAAGAATTACATCATAAGTTGGGCAGAAGGAGGGAGGGAAGACTTTTCGTACAGAGCGGGCGAGATCAAGAAGCCTTTCCCTGTTGAAAAAATTTCTGCGATACAGTTCGTTTGTGGACACAGCAAGAGTCTGGATTCCTATCTGGGTTCTTCTCAGACCAGCGTCATAAAGAATGGACAGCTTCTGTTCTCCAGATGATAAGACGCTGAGAAGGGCATAGAATGGGTGTCCGATTTCTTCCTTGTATTTGTCCCGGAAGAGGCTTAACTGCTCTTCACTTGCACTGGCGAAGTCATCATCCATGAAGTTGATCCTGTTCAGCCAGGGGAACTTCTCACAGATCCCCTTTATCTCTTCAATAACACTGTCAATACTTCTTCTTCTGACTGTTTTGCACCCCTTGTATAAGGTTCTGTTATGACTATTTATGCAGTAGGTACACTGATGTGGACAACCTCTCGTCCACATTGTTTCGTAGATAAAATGCTGAGGACCATTGAAATGGATTCTTCCTCTAACCATCTCTTTGAGAATATCCTCATCAAAGGGCAGGATATTACTGCCCACAAGAATGAACTGATCTTCAAGATCGTAATCCGGAAAAGGGATGTTATCCAGGTTGGCCATTGGCTCTCTTACGGGATTGCGACACTCTCCCTGCTGGTCTTTGAACCATATGTTCTTTACATCAGTGGGACGAATGCCATTTTGAAGGCAATTCGCCAGTTCCAGTAATGCTTCCTCTCCTTCTCCAACACAGACATAATCAGCAATATCAACACATTGCTCAGGTGCTACAGTTGGGTGTACCCCACCCCAGACAATGGGAATATCTGCTGCTTCCTTGATTTTTTCGGTTAGATGAGTCATCTTGACGAAGTAGTTACTCATAAGGGACATACCCAACAGGTCATAACCCGCAACTTTTTCAATAACCTGATCAATGACCTCATCCGGGTAGAAATCTTCGAAATCAATGCCGTTCCTGATCATGCTTTCAAGATCCTGAAGAAAAATCTGTACAACTGAATGTCCGCGGGCTTTGAGATATGAAGCCAGGAGACGGGTACTCAGCGATGTTATATCAAGATAAGGAGAAATCAATACTATTCTCATGCGATTCTTTTCCCATGTTGCGTAATTTTATTTATGATACAATTTTCCGATTTTGTAAATAACATTTTTTCTTAATCAGGTCAAGGAAACTAACGCTCATACTCGCCAGGAATTTTACCCAGGAGGTTTGCAGACTCCAGGGACAGAATTCTGGTGGGATCAGAATCTTCAAATATCGCAGATTGCTCCAGTACCTGCTCATCAGAAGGTATTCTGTTGATTCGCTTCATTGTATTGGTTTCTCTATGCCTGATCAGCAAATTTTTCCATTCGTATTGTGAAGGATTCTGGAAGGCTAATTTCTCAGTGGCCTTTCCAATTGCTTCTGCGAAATCTTCCTTTGAAGCAGGAGGAGTGATCTTATTGAACTGAATACGAAACCCCATATCCGGAGTTTGCTCACATGATGCCAGAATGATGTGACATTCAGTTCGTTTCCATAGTTTCCATGGGGATGACGGTACAAGTACTGATATTCCGAAATTTGTTATCCATGTCCCGCCGGGGCCAGCATATGCAGTAGGAGCATAATGAAGAATTCTCCCGGCTTGGAGGGTTCTGTACATCCACCTTGGGTTTTCAGCAGGAAAGTGCAGAGTGTTCCATTTTCTGCCATTAGCAAGTTTACATTCTCTTACATATTCTGGCATTTCAGGATAGCTGCTTGTAATGACATCAACTGGATAACCATTCATACCCAGAATAATATGAAGACTTCGTTCATCACCAAAATGTGGGACAAGGAGCAGAACACCTTTTTTACTCTCAAATGCCCTGTCAAGAATTTCTTTACCTGTCCAGGACACATTTGATTGAATATCTGAAAAAATTTTGTTCTTCAAAAAAAACAGTGCGACCAGGTTCCTTTCATGCATTTTCCAGTAATTGAAAAGAACACTTCTTCGCCATTCTGAGTCTCTGGAAGGAAAAATTCGAGATAAATGCCCATCAAGAAGAACGTTTCTTGATGAAGAGACTTTTCCCCGTGAAGAGGAGATCAGGTTGGTAAACTTCTCAATTTTCCTGACATTGTTTCCAAGGAGTCTCATGGAGATTTCTACGAATTTGTAGTATAGCGCAGAGAGATCTGCAGTTTTCATGTACTGTCCTTCCACAACTAATGATACGCCATATCGAACAGAGTCAGTCCTTTTCAGAGAGAATGTAATATAGCATCTCAGCATTTTAACAGGGAATTCTGTGTCGGGAACGGTGTGGAGATAGAACTGGTAAGTTGTGCAGGCAGGCAAATATGGTATATTATGAAGTTGTGTACTACTATATGTTCCATTTGCATAGGCTGATCAGAGGTACACACACTATGTAGATAGTTGAGGCACAGAGCAATCAAGATATGGTGGTATAATGAGCGGGAACACCACAATGAAGTATGATGAAAGCAAGATCAAGACTCTATCATCCATAGAGCACATCAGGCTTAGAACAGGCATGTACATAGGCCGTCTTGGAGACGGTTCTAATGTGGACGATGGAATCTATGTTCTTTTGAAAGAAGTCATCGACAACTCTGTTGATGAATTTATAATGGGGCATGGAAAGCGCATAAGGGTGAAGCAGAGTGGACGCACTTGCTCTGTAAGAGACTATGGCAGGGGAATTCCACTTGGCATGCTTTTTGAATGCGTTTCTCAGATCAACACAGGAGCAAAGTACAATACAGATGTATTTATGTTCAGCGTTGGGCTTAACGGCGTTGGAACAAAGGCGGTAAATGCCCTTTCTGAGCACTTTATGGTCTGCTCATACAGAGACGGCAAATGCAGAAGAATAGTATTTGTTAGAGGAGAGGTTGTACAGGACAGCACGGAAGAGACAAAAGAGCGCAACGGCACTTATGTCGAATTCATTCCAGATGCGGAAATTTTTGGAAAGTATGCTTTCCATGATGTTTTCCTTGAGAAGAGAATTCGGCATTATGCATTCCTGAATTCGGGGCTGAAGATCCAATTCAACGACAATACTTATCAGTCGGAGAATGGTTTACAGGACCTGCTTGAGCATGAGGCCGGAGAAGAGGCTGTTTATCCTGTTTTCTACTTCAGAGAAAAAACCCTGGAATTCGCATTTACGCATACAAATTCCTACGGAGAGAGATATCTCTCATTTGCAAATGGTCAGTATACCAGTGCTGGTGGTTCGCATCTTTCCGCATTCAAGGAAGGTCTTCTCAAGGGAGTGAACGCCTACAGTTCTGAGAAATTCACCGGTGATGATGTCCGTGACGGGATTATCGCCGCAATATCCATCAAACTGAAAGACCCTGTATTCGAGAGCCAGACCAAGAACAAACTGGGTAACAGCGATATTCGTCGTGACATTGTTGTTCAGGTACAGAGCGAGATAGAGCAGATGCTTCACCGGAATACTGTCCTTGCTGATCAACTTATCAACAAGGTCAAGGCAAACCAGAAACTTCGCACAGAGCTTCTTTCCGTGAAGAAGAAGGCCAGGGCCAGAGCGAAACAGACTGCAATTCGTATTCCTAAACTCAAGGATTGCAAAATCCATCTCGGCAGCGCTCACAAGCGTGAAGAGGAAAGCACCATCTTTCTCACAGAGGGGTTGAGTGCCGCAGGAAGTCTTGTAGCATCCAGAGATGTGTACACCCAGGCAGTCTATGCTCTTAAAGGAAAACCACTGAATGTTTATGCCCACAGACGGGATACCGTCTACAAGAATGAAGAAATCTACAATATCATGCGTGCCTTGAACATAGAGGGTGGGGTGGAAGGGCTTCGCTACAACAGAGTAATTCTTGCAACTGATGCCGATATTGACGGTCTTCATATCAGAAATTTGCTTATGACTCTTTTTCTCCACTTCTTTGAGGATCTCGTGCTGGACGGGCATCTTTTCATTCTTGAAACTCCCCTCTTCAGGGTCAGGAACAAGAAGGAAACAATTTACTGCTACAGCGAGAAAGAGAAAGTTTCAGCAGAGAAGAAGCTGGGTAAGAAATCTGAAGTTACGAGATTCAAAGGGCTTGGTGAGATCAGCCCTAAGGAATTCGGCCAGTTCATTGGACCCGACATCAGGCTTGAGAAGGTTGGCATTGACAGGATAGGAGACATTTCCGACATGCTTGGCTTCTACATGGGCAAGAATTCACCGGCGCGAAGACAGTACATAATGGAGAATCTTCGATGACAGGACTGAGAAAGCTTTTTGAGAACAATTTTCTTGATTTTGCTTCCTACGTTATCAAGGAAAGAGCAATTCCGGATGCTGCTGACGGGCTGAAACCTGTACAGAGAAGAATCCTGTGGTCAATGTCAGAGATGGATGACGGCAGATTCAACAAGGTGGCCAACGTTATAGGACACACCATGCGCTACCATCCTCACGGCGATCAGTCAATAGGAGCGGCGCTTGTATCCCTGGCAAACAGGAATTTTTTCATAGACAAGCAGGGAAACTTCGGCAACATCCTTACAGGAGACGATGCGTCAGCACCCAGATATATTGAGTGTCGCCTTACTCAGATGGCTAGAGATATCCTGTTCAACAACGATACAACTGATTTCGGTGTAAGCTATGACGGCAGGAACAAAGAGCCTGATCTGCTACCTGCGAAAGTCCCCGTGGTGCTTCTGCTTGGAGCAGAGGGGATTGCAGTGGGAATGTCAACAAAGATACTCCCTCATAATTTCAATGAGGTTCTGAAAGCTCAGATCGCCTGTCTCCGAGGGAAGGAATTCCAACTTTTTCCGGACTTCATTCAAGGCGGAGCTGTTGATGTATCAGGTTATGAAGATGGTGCGGGTAAGGTTAAGTGCAGAGCCCGGATAGAAAGAAGAGGCAATAAAAAAGTTGCAATCACTCAGATCCCGTTCGGAACCACTACCGAGTCCATTATTGCCTCCATTGAAGGGGCTGCCCGAAAAGGGCGGTTGAAAATTTCCAGTATTGATGACTACTCTACAGACAAGGCTGAAATAGAGATAACTGTGGCCAGAGGGGTTTCTGCAGATGAGACAATTCAGAGACTTTTTACCAACACAGACTGCGAGATTTCTCATTCTGCAAACATGATAGTTATCATGGACAAGAATCCGGTCGAAACAACGGCGTCAGGGCTTGTAGAATACTCGGTCAACTCCCTTAAGACTCTTCTGAAGCGTGAACTTGAACTGGAAATTGCGACTCTTCAGGACCGTATGCACTGGATGACCCTTGAGCAGATATTCATTGAGAACAGGCTTTACAAAGCTATTGAGGAATGTCCAACTCTTGAAGAAGTCAGAACCACAGTTTCCAGTAGTCTCCTCCCATTTCTTATTGACTACAAAAGGGAGGTCACCATAGAGGATATTGATCGTCTTCTCGCCCTGAAGATCCGCCGAATAAGCAGGTTTGATATTGAAGCTCACAGGAAAGAGATCGGTGACATCAAATCGAAGATGAGAGTTGCCAGGAAAAAACTGAAGAATCTCATTGATTATGCAGTTGATGTTTTGCAGGCTCTTCTGGATAAGTACGGAAAGTTGTTTCCCAGACAAACTTCCATTGAAACATTCTCCGGTATTGATAAGAGAGAGGTTGCCATTGCCAACCTCAAGCTCGGTTATGATCACCAGACCGGTTTCATCGGTACAGCGGTCAAGGGTGAGAAAAGCTGGAATGTTTCGGAGCTGGACAGAATTCTCTACTTTCTTGGAGACGGAACTTACAAAGTGGTTCCTGTGCAGGAAAAGCTCATGATGACAGGTAAGGTCCTCTGGTGCGGTCCATGTGACAAGGAAAAGGTTTTTGCCTGTGTGTACAGAGACAAGAAGAGCAGGATCGCCTATGTGAAGAGATTTGCAATCGGCGGTTACATCCTGGACCGTGAGTATCCGTTCGTGCCGGAGAACAGCGAGCTGATGGTTTTCCTTGAACGTGAGAATGTTCTTCTGGACTACTGGTTTGAGCGTCGCAGGAACATGAAAACAAGAAAGGGTGAAACTTTTCTATCGGAAGTAACCGTCAAGGGAGTAAAAGCAAAAGGTATTCAGCTCTGCGGCAAGAAGATAGTATCTACACTGAAGGCAATTGAGATCAATAATGAACCAGAGATTCCACCGACTAAGCAGGAACCTGAGCCGGAGGAAGACATTCCTGAACTGCCTGAAGAGCCCAGAAAAACTCTGGAGGAGATCACAGAAGAGGCGGATGCACTTAAGAGCAGAATGAGCAACATTCTGAAGAAATTTGAGAGTGGAACACCAGATCTGTTTGGCGACTCCGAGTGAAAGCAATCAGGAACTCCGCCAAAGCGGTGATTCTTCGAGACGGAAAGCTTCTTACAATAAGAAACACTACTGATGGCCAGGACTGGTATCTGCTTCCGGGTGGTGGTCAGAATCATAATGAGTCACTTATAGCTGCCCTCAAAAGAGAGTGCATGGAGGAAGCCTCCCTACTGGTTGAAGTCGGTGATATTCTCTTTGTAAGAGATTACATTTCAAAAAATCATGAATTCGCAGAGACAGAGAATGATGCCCACCAGGTGGAATTCATGTTTCACTGTACTATAGCTGAAGACGCCGAACCAGAGATGGGAGACGGTGCAGACCAATGGCAGACCGGTGTTCAGTGGCTGCCACTGAACACATTGTCTGACTTCGCTCTGTATCCTTCAGTCCTACAGGAAGCCCTTTCAGAGGGTATTCCTGAAAGGGCTTCGGTTTATCTGGGCGATGTGAATTAGTTTATAAGCACAGCTTTCACGCTCTCGCTGCAACTCTCGGTCTGCAGTCTGATGATGTAGGTTCCAGTTGGAACACTCGCACCTGAGTTGTTTGAGCCATTCCAGACAACGGAATTCAAACCTGAAGTTCTTTCCCCGTTTGCAAGAGTTTTGATCTCCCTGCCTGACAGGTCATAAACTGTCAGCGAAACATGGCTGTCCTTATACAATTCAAAATTGATAGCTGTACTGGAGTTGAACGGATTCGGTGAGTTCTGATTCAACACCAGCCCGCTCTGTGGCAGGGAACCCTCATCTTCAATGCCGCTTCCATCATTGTATTCAAAAGCTCCCACATCAGGGGCTGAACCGAAGTACTGATCCGGAGTCATGTTAACAAGAGTGTCTTCGCCTAGCACAAAGAAGTCTATTCCAGTGTCGATACAGGCAGATGTGGCAAGAAGATTGAAATCGAAATTATCCGGATCAGCATACTGGGGGTCTTCAAAGAAATTACTGGTTCCCGTGGCCCCGCAGGACATATCCAGATCGCAGTAGTATGCTTCTGCATAACCAGCAATGCTGAGGAATACATCGTCACTGTGCATGCCTGGATTATCGTAAACAATTGTGTTTACAAAGTATCCTGTTCCATACGCAAGAAATACTCCTCCTCCATCACCTGTAACAGCTGAGTTACCTGAAATTGTGCAATTAATCATGAACAGAGTATTACCCATACCAAGGGTGTGAATTGCCCCGCCGCTTGCATACATTGTGTAATTGTCAGCGAAAAGACACGAAGTGAATTTAGTCCCGTCAACCATGTATCCCGACACTGCTCCTCCACCGTACAGGCAATCATTTTCAATGAAGTGGCAGTTTGTGAACTCTGAGTAGTTATCCGCTGAAAGCTTGATAGCACCGCCTTCACCGTATGCATGGTTCTCAGTGAAGACACAATCCGTGAAAATGCTTTCCGTGGTGGAGTAAGCATAAATTGCTCCACCCATGCCGTTGTCTTCTCCTGTAGCATCGTTGTTGGCAAACACGCAGTTTGAAACAACTGCATTGGAGGTAAGCAGAGCCAGACCGCCTCCATGTATATCGGGATAATCTCCTGAAGTCTTTCCGTATTCGATGCGGCAGAAGGAAAGAGTGCATACATCATCAGAATCAATCCTAATGCCACCCCAGCCCGTTGCAGCATCATCAGTTGTGAAGTAGATACTGTCCGCTTCCGATCCAACTGCTTGCAGGTCACCGTTAACTGTAAATTTGTAGTGCTCCTGGAAGTTCACTTCCACGCCAGGCTCGATTGCAAGAAGCTGACCGGTTGGAACAACTATCTCACCTGTTACCAGGTAAGGTGAACCAGCTGCTGTCCAGGTACCTGATTGATTTCCACTTACCACTGTTTGTGCCAGGGAGATTACCGGAAAAATCAGCATGGTCAATATCATAATAGTAGTTTTCATATATACTGCCTCTTTTGTTAGAACCGTTTTGAAAAAATGTAACCCACAATATTCAGTATTTTTCGGTCCTGTCAATATGTGTTGACAGGAATCGGCAGGTACAGGTATTCTATGCTTGAAATATCGGAACAGTTTTTCCGCCCGGGAGGTAATTTTTGGATTGTAAGAAAGATCGAAACCTTAACAATTGCAATTGCACCTATGCTCCCTGCTCCAGGAAGGGTGTTTGCTGTGACTGTATTGCGTACCACTTGAAAAATCGTGAGCTTCCGGCCTGCTGTTTCTCTGACGCAGCCGAGAAAACATGGGACAGATCATTTGAGCATTTTGCACGACTTGTCACAGATGGAAAGGTTTGATTCATGATGACAGATAAGATTAGATTGCTTGTATTTGTTATTATTCTGTCTCTGGCATGCGGAGATGACGCATCCGGACCTTCTGATCCCTATGATCTCTGGTATTCACAGCAGAATGAGTCCATAGTTTTTCTCTCAAAAGCCCATTCTTCAGAAGGAGAACTGTATCTTCTGGATAAATCCGGAGAGATCACGAGACTTACTTTCAACAACAGGCACGAGAACAATCCTGCAATCTCAGAGGACGGATCTCAGGTTGCTTTTCAGGCCGGTGATCAATCAGATATGACTACATGGGAGATCTATGTGCTGAATATAGCGTCAGGTGCAGAGACCAGGCTGACTAACAACAGCTTCATCGAAGCACATCCCGACTGGGGACCAGGTGACAGCCTGCTTGTTTTCAGCTCCTGGCACGATTCCACAGGAGCCCCAACAGGAGCCGCAGATATATTCACAATGCACTCTGACGGAACACAGGTGACCAGACTTACAGATTCACCATGGGAGGACAATGATGCGGAATGGTCTCCGGACGGAGCACACATTGCATTCAAATCAAACAGGATAACACAGATAGCGGGCAGGGAGGAGATCTATGTGATGAACGCCGATGGTTCTGATCAGACACGACTGACCACGACTTTTGGCTGGCAGTCCGATCATGACCCCAGCTGGAGTCCTGACAGTAAAACAATCGTATACAGCCACTATAACGGTTCCAGGCAATGGTTCGATGTAGCAGACCCCGCTATTTTTGTGAGCAGCTGGAATGAATTGATACCCTGGAATGTTTTCTCTGTAGATCTGCAGGGAAATGCCGAGCAACTCACCGATGTCCCGTATATTGCTGGGCTTCCTGTATTCTCAAATGATGGAAGCAGTATTCTTTTCCTGCGAATGGATTTCATTTTCGATCAATCAGGAACACTTATCGGTACGGATCACCCTCTTATCCTTATTCCGGAAAGTGGTGGATCCGGTCAGCAGTTGATTCCTGATGACGAACACACAGGAACACTGGAATATCACGACTGGTAAACACAAAGCTGCAAATTGGAGGGAGTATTATGAAGGGGAATATCTTAGTTGCATCAATTCTTCTGTCTGTAGCTGTATCTGTGAATGCCCAGGGATTCACTGATATCAACGCAGCAATTACCGGTTTGCATTACAGCGATGTAGCGTGGGGAGATTATGACAACGATGGTGATCTTGATCTGATAATTGCCGGACTTGACTCCGGAGAGAACGGAGTAACTGAGATATACAGGAATGACGGTAATGACACTTTTGTTGGTCTGACTGCTCTTTCCCTTCCCGGTACGTACATCGGGGATATCGCATGGGGCGATTATGACAACGACGAAGACCTGGATTTTCTTCTGCAGGGCTACAATAATTCTTCATCATTTACAGCTCTCTACGAGAATCAGGGTTCAGACAATTTTGTGAACTCCGGAATTTCGTTCCCCGGGCTTGCAGATGGATCGGTGAGCTTTGTGGATTTCAACAACGACGGATACACTGATGTGTTCATGGACGGATTTGACGGGACAGATTTGATTGCTATTCTGTACGAGAACGATGGAATTGGAGGATTCACAGAAACAACTGTTTCTTTTCATGCCACAATGAAGAGCTGTTATGAGTGGGGAGACTATGACAACGACAGAGATCTTGATCTTTTCATAACCGGCCATGACGGTTCTGTTCTTCTTTCAAGACTGTACACCAACAACGGAGACGGGACTTTCTCTCTCTCATCCAATTCATTTGAAGGTGCCTGGCTGGGTGATGCCACCTGGGGAGACTACAACAGTGACGGTTATCTCGACCTTTTAGTTTCAGGCCACGCAAACAGCGGAAAGATCGTTGCTCTTTATAAGAATCAGGGGGATGGTACATTTGCTGAAGTCTCAGGCACTGGTCTTGTGGGTGTTTCCCACTGTTCCACCATCTGGGGAGATTACGACAATGACGGTGATCTTGATGTATTTATCGGTGGAACTTACGAAAGCAGTCCCAGTTGGATTCGAGTTACCGATGTCTTTATCAACAACGGAGACGATACATTTACAGAAGCCGGGCTTGTTTTTACAAACGACAGCTACTGGGGAGAATCCGCCTGGGGTGATTATGACAATGACGGAGACCTCGACCTTGTTTGCAGCGGGTATGATGATGCCGGTGGCAGCCATACCAGGATCTACAGAAACGAGGGAACTGCAAACACCGTTCCCTCTACTCCCGGCAACCTCCAACACACAGTTTCCGATTGTGAGATAGTAATGTCCTGGGATTCATCCACAGATGTTGAAACTCCATCTTCGGGACTTTACTACAACGGTTACATTCGCAGTACATCAGGAGATTTTGTTTGGGCATCCATGGCGGATATTTCTACTGGATACCGAATAATTCCTGCTCTTGGTAATGCAAATCAGAACACTTCCTGGGTCATTGATGATATTCCGCCGGGGGATTACTTCTGGAGTGTACAGGCGCTGGACAATAATTTTGAAGGGTCTTTGTTTGCAACCGAGGAATCCTTCACAATAGTCGGGCAGGGAATGGAAGGATCCAGCCAGAACGGAACAACCATTCGGATAGAGAACTTCCCGGATCCTTTTACTTATTCAACTGAGATTTCTCTTAACATGGTTGAATCAGGACACACACGAGTTATGGTTTACGGTCTGGATGGAAGACTTGTCAGATTGCTTGCAGATAACTTCCTGACCGGGGGAGTTCATCAGTTGATCTGGGATGGAACTGATAATTCCGGCAACTCTCCCGGGTCAGGAATCTTTTTCATCAAGCTTGAGGTTAACGGTGGGCAGGCAGTTGTGGAGAAGTGTACGCTGATTAGATAGCAACGTCTTACTCAGTTTTTAGCAGAATTTTCTTCATACTCTGTAGTCCGTTATCTTTTTTCTCTCGAAGCTTCCAGCCGTTCTTCAAGTAGAAGGCTATTGCTCTGTAGTTCTGTTGGTGAACATTCAAGAGGATTGCTTTGCAGCTCCCGCTGGAAGCCAGCTGAACAGTTCTCGCTATGATCAGACCTGAAGCGTCTGTACCCCGCACTTCGGGAATCAGATAGCAGAACTCAAGGAGAGCATTCTCGGGTTGTTTTTGCATGGGGAAAGCGCTGAGATAGCCAACCGGTTCGTCGTTAAGGTAAAGAAGAGAAGCAAATTCCTTATTCCTGGACTGTATTCGTCTTACCGCTTCAAAGTAGTATTTCCTTTCACTGGCCACATCCACTTCAGCATCAGGTATGATCTGTTTCGTCTCAACAAGCCAACCAAGAACAAGCTCAAGATTCTTTTTCTCCTGAAAAGGTCTGAAACCGAATTTACCGCCCATGTCATCTCCTCAGATAGATAACTCTTAACAAGGTTCTGTATAGTGTTAATTTCAATCGATTCAATCTCTTCTCTGGTAATCATTTCAAACAGAGCTTCGTATCTTGAAGAAAGCTTAGTACCTATGTTTGGTGGACAGAACAGCTACTCTATTTAATGTAACCAAGATCCCTGAGAGAATTTTGTATTTCATCAGGGTCCTCTGCAAGTTGCGGAGAGAAAACTGGTGGTGTAGTCCAGTATGATTCAAGATCAATAACATCTGAAGAATCCAGCGGAAGAGGAATTTGTTCTCCTGGATCATCCGAAAGGTTATACATTCTGTATTGCTGTTCTTCCATGTCACCTATTGTTTTCCTGTAATCGTGGAGTATGGAGATAAGGTTTCCTGATCTGAGACCACTGGAGGGAAGAGCCCTGCCTGTAGAGATGTCAGTAAGAAGGCTTACTCCGTCTACTGGTGCTGGAAGATCAATGTCCAGGTAGTCTAGAACGGTGGGCAGAATGTCTATCTGACCAACTGGTTCTTGTATCACAACTCCTGTTGCAAGCCCGGATCCACTAATTATCAAAGGAACATGAAGAAGCTCCTGGTAAAGAGTATGTCCGTGGTCAACGCCACCATGCTCAAGAAATTCATCTCCATGATCAGCCACCACTATAACTAACAGGCTGTCTGAAATATTCATTTCTCTAATACCTGCAAAAAGTCTACCAAGCTGCATATCAGTCCATCGGATTTCACCATCGTACATATCAACAAGATGATCCCTATCCTCCGGATTAAGAATTAGAGTGTGATCGTTCTCGTCAATCATCCAGGAAGTACCACCGGAGATTCCTGTTTCCGAGTATTCCATATCAAAGGGAGAGGGTGGCGAATAGGGAGCATGAGGATCCATAATATGTATCATCAGGAAGAATGAGGAGCCTCCGTTACTCTCCAGCCAGGTTAGAGATTCGTCAACTGTTTCCATTGCTCTTCCGTCGCCATCAGGGTAGAAGCTGTAGTACTCCATCCCATTGCTGAAGCCAATTGAAGGGCTCAGGAGTGGATTGTTAACAATGCCGGCAGTACTAAAACCCTCACTGGAAAGAATTGTGGCCAGGGTATTCATAGAGGGGTCAATACGAAATGTTTCTCGTTCTCTGGTAAGAACTCCATGAGATTTTACCGTGAATCCGGAAACAATTGAAGCACAGGCAGGAAGGGTCCACGGGGCTTGTGCCTGACATCGGCTGAAAACTATTCCCTGACTGCCCAGACTGTCAAGAACAGGAGAGGTTTCTCTGTGATATCCGTAACAGCTTAGATGATCCGCTCTTACTGCATCAAGAATGATCAGAATGACACTTGGCTTATCTATTTCTCTGCCACAGGAAGAGAATACTAAAATCGTAGTGATAAGAATGAAAGCAACAATTACTCTGCTCATGTTTATGCTCGTTTTCTATTGCTCAAAAGGTTTGACGGAGGTTGAAAGGAGAAAAATACAAGCACCCCATACTGAAATATAACATGAAAGATCCAGGAAGAGTTCCATGAATTAGTTTTTTTAACTAAATAGATAATCGGATTTTCTTTCGAGCTTGAGCGATTCATTTGTAAAAGGGCGGGAAGTCTCCCGCCCTTTTAACAACTACAGACTTTGCATTGCTTGAATAAGGTTTTGCTCAGGGTCACCTTCAACCGGCATAAATTCTTCACCGGTGATCATCTCAAAGAGAGTGATGTATCTTGATGAAAGCTCAGTTACCAGGTCTGCCGGAGCCTCAGGAAGCACTTTATCTTCGTAGGGGTTGCAGTTGTCCTTGAACCAGAGGCGGAGGAATTCCTTGTCGATGTTCTTAGGGTTGAGCCCTGCATCAAGCCTCTCCTGGTAGCTTTCAGCAAGCCAGTAACGAGAGCTGTCCGGTGTATGGATCTCATCGATTAGAACAATGTTTCCGTTCTCGTCTTTGCCCATTTCATATTTTGTGTCAACCAGGATAAGACCGCGCTCCGCTGCTGTTCTTACACCGAAAGCAAAGAGCTCCTTTGCGATCCGGGATGCATTGTCCCAGTCTTCCTGCGTCATGAACCCTTCAGATACAATTTCCTCGGGAGTAATGGATTCATCATGGACTTCGCTCTTGGTTGTAGGTGTTATCAGTGCCACCGGGAATTTTTCATGTTTTACCATGCCATCAGGAAGAACATTGCCACAGATGTTTCTATCACCATTGCTGTAGAGGGTCCAGGCACTGGTGCTACTGCTGCCGGTGAGATAGCCTCTCATGACAAATTCAATTGGAAAAACTTCCATCTTTTTACCCAGTGTGGCATTTGGATGGGGAATACTGATCACATGGTTGGGTACTATGTGCTCTGTATGTTTGAACCACCAGGCGCTTACTTTGTTCAGAACCTGGCCCTTGAACGGTACAGAGGCAAGAACACGATCAAAAGCGCTCTGTCTGTCTGTGGTGATAAGAAGGAGCTTGTCACCAAGGTCATAAATGTCTCTTACCTTGCCTCGCTTGCACTTTCCTATTCCCAGCTCAGCTGTCTCTGTGAGGCAGTTATTCAGATTTTCTCTGATAAGAGATTCCTTGTTCTTCATCTTTCCTCCAGAAAAAAAAGTTTTGTCTAATTTCATAGCAGTAAAATACAGAATTCGCCCCTTCATTGACCACCTTTGTATATTGCCGGTTCAAACCGTTTTTCAAAAGGAGAACTTATGACCACAGCAGAAGATAGAAACCTTACCTGGCATGATCATGCCACTGGCAGAAAAGACCTTGAAGAGCTGAACAGCCATCGCGGGGCAACTGTATGGTTCACCGGGCTTAGCGGATGCGGCAAGTCCACAGTTGCGGACTATGTTTCAAGAATGCTTCATGCAAGAGGTGTACGTACTGCGATACTTGATGGTGATAATGTAAGGCAGGGCTTGAACAGCGATCTTGGTTTCTCACCTGAGGCCAGAACAGAGAATATCCGCAGGATCGGTGAAGTTGCAAAGCTTTTCACCAGTTTTGGAATAGTTAACCTTCTTGCATTCATAAGTCCTTATTCTGAAGGCCGGGACAAAGCCAGAGCAATGCAGAGTGATGGAGATTTTGTTGAGGTTTTTGTTGATGTGCCCCTGGCAATAGCAGAGGAAAGAGACCCCAAGGGTCTGTACAAGAAAGCCAGAGCAGGAATCATTCCTTCATTCACAGGAATCAGTGCTCCTTACGAGGCTCCTGAAAAACCTGAAGTTCATCTTCACACAGACAAGGAAACCCCTGAGGAATCCGCCGTTCTTGTGATAAAGAAACTTGAGGAAATGGGTATCGTTCCCGGGAAATAGTAAATGTTTTTCAACAGAAGAGCGGTTCCTCCTGATATGAGGGGCCGCTCGCTTTTTGGAATGACCCTTTCTGATGATGAAAAGGGAGCGTTCAAACTACATCTCATAAGTCAGGTTCTGGGTGCAGTAGCTGTGGGCGTTATGATGAACCACGACTACATTGCCACCAATGGTCTTGGAGCCAGTGTAATGCAGATAACTCTGCTTACTATGATATGGCCTGTAAGTAACCTGTTCAGTGTTCTTGTCAGCCACTTTGTGGACAGTACCAACAGACATTCAACAGCCATCTTTATCGGAGCGGCACTGAGATTACCCATTGCTTTGATGTTTTTCTCCAGCAGTGTGAATTTCATGCTTATTCTGCTGTTTCTTTACTTTAGCAGCAACAGTCTGGTGATACCAGGTCAGAATGCGGTTATGCGCAGTCGATATAAAAAGGGCCACAGAGGACTTCTTTTTGGCTGGACAATGAGCGCACTGAACCTTTTTGCTCTGCCTGCCGCCATGGTAGTTGGAGCGCTTCTTGATGCAGACTTCTCATACTACAAATGGCTGTTTGTTATTGAGGGTGGCATGGGTTGCGCACAAGCTGCAGTCATGGGACTTATGGCCAGGGGAATGAAAGATCCTGTATCAGTTGCCAAGTCCACTTTTTCTGATTTCTTTAGAAGTACAATGCAGGTTCTCAAGGGTGACAGGGAATTCCTTAAGTTTGAGGCGTTCTTCATGATCTATGGATTTGGATTCATGACAATTCAACCGGCGATACCGTTCTATTCTCAAGAAGTACTCGGTTTGTCTTACGAGCAGTATGCTCTGGCAAAAGGAGTGATAGGGCAGTTGGGGCTCTTACTTCTTGCTCCGTTTCTCGGGGCCAAGATGGACAAGCTGCATCCGTTCAAATTCACCGGTGTGGTCTGTTTTATTCTTGCCGGTTTTCCACTCCTGCTTGTTGGAAGCAGCCTGATCCCGTCCCTGGGTGTTCCACTGTTCTATGCCGCATGGGTTGCTTTTGCCATTGGTATCGCAGGGGTTGTTCTTTCATGGAACATGTCCAGCATGTTTTTTGCACCAGAGGGAAGAACAGCTACCTATCAGGGGCTGCATGTTACAGCCACTGCGATGAGGGGATTCTTTGCCCCGGTTCTGGGCAGTGTTGTAATGGAATATTTCGGGTTTACTGCGAATTTTCTTTTGTCTTTTGTCTTCTTTTCAACGGCCAGTATTCTCTTTCTGCTCCACTACAGGAAAAGATGTAAGAAGGGCTTGATCTGCTGAAGAAAAGGGGCAGCCCGAAAGCCACCCCTTTGAATGATACAAGACAATTTTAGAAATTCAGACCAACAGTGACCCCAACCCACATGTCACTGAAATCAACAAAGTGAAGTCTAACACTGGCATCAATATCTGCAACGAAGGGGATGGCCGGTACTACACCAGCACCGATATATCCGCTGAAATCATTTTCGGTAACATCCTCACCATCGCCGAGGTCAACTGTCTGCATATCAAGCTCCAGTCCACCGGCAGCATACAAAGGCCCCATGTAGCTTCTGAGTCCAGCTGTAACCGGGATAATGTATCCTGAATAACCGGCAATCTCAACATCGGGCTTTAAAGAGAGATAACCTGCGGATCCCTCAACAGCCAGCATGGGCAGGTGGAAGAGCACCTGGCCACCAATGTACAGATTTCCGGAAAAAGCATCTGCAGCATCACCAGTGGGTGCCCAGTAGCCCACCTGAGGGCCGTATTCAACAATACCTGCAAAAGCAACAGTAGCAAGTGCTGCCATAATCATCAGTGTCTTCATAATTTCCTTTCAGAATGAATCGTAACCTTGATGTAATTTATTGATTCGGTAAAAGAGAAGGGTGACCCAGAGGCCACCCTTTTCCTGTCCAAAACAAGCTTTGCTAAAAGTTCAACCCGCCACAGACACCGATCCACATTTGATCGGTTTCAAACTCATAGAGATGAAGTCGTACACTGATATCAAGGTCGCCTGTTGTTCCCATTGGAGTAACAAAACCGCCTCCGATGTATCCGCCAAGTTCGCTCTCGGAGTCATCAATGTTATTAGCAGGATTAGCAGCGTACGTGTACTCTGTTTTTACCATATCCATTTCAAGTCCCGCAGCACCGTAGAATGAGCTGGCATAACTTCTTACGCCAGCAGTGAGAGGGATGATATGTCCTGAGAATTCTCCACCGGCTAATTCAAGAAGATCTTCAACGTCCCCATCAAGTTTGAGAGGAGAGTAACCAACAGAAGCTTCAACAGCTAATACTTGCATGTGAGAGAGGAACTGGCCTCCGAAGTAAAAGTTTCCTGCCATGGCATCAAGATCGTCTCCAGTTGGATTCCAGTATCCTACCTGAACGCCGAATTCGTTAGAGCCGGCAAAAGCAAAAGTAGCGAGTACAGCCATAATGATAAGAGTCTTCATTGTTTTCCTTCCTGTATTGTTGAGTAACCTAAGTGATAATATGTATTGGATGACAATTTTCAACCAGTCTCAACAAGAGACCACACAGAATTTGTACTGCATCCTGCTTACATATACCCCATTTTCGTGAGCCGGTTCGTATCCACTACAGGGCGCCAATGGAACATCTGCTTCCTATTAATCAATCCTGTGACTTGCGAAATGCTTTGAAAATGCGATATTAAAAATTGAGTTCATAATTTGCTGTTTGTGTGCTTCTGTTGGCGGTAGAGCCTTCGTTGCTACTAACCATTTACAAATTCTATTGCACTAAACTTATAGTACTTGCAAGAAGTTAGCTCTTCACCAAACCACTCAGATAGCAAGAGGTAATAGTGTTGCTTTGGGAGGGATTATTGCGAAAACAGCAATCAGCCTATTGGCTTTATTTTTGATTACTCTTGTCGTTTTATCTTGTGGTAACGACCTAAGTGGACCCTCTGGATCAGATTCCGGATTCGCGGATAGTGTAATTGCAACAGTGAGTACAGGTGCGTTCCCACGCGGTATCTGCTCTCTTCCTTCTGGAGAGTATGTGTATGTGACTAACCTAATTGATGACAATGTCTCAGTTCTTCACTAAAGTGAAGTATTAAGCCAAGAGAGTTGAAGAGGGGATCCTTGTAAAGAAAGACTCGGCAGGATATGTAGTTAGAAGGTTCTAAATAAGAAGTTTCTGCAGTTTGGAATCGTTGAAATCACTCTTGAACAGGAAAAAATCTACGCCTGCAGCTGCTGCTGCCGGTTGGTCGCTTGTGGTGCTGTCACCAATGAAGAGTGTTTCTTCCGCTGTTACTCCCAGATCTCTCGTTGCCATCTGGAGAATTGCAGGATCCGGTTTTGCAATTCCAAGGTCTTTGCTGTAGAACCTGTGCTCAAAGAAATGGGAGAGCCCGGCTGTGTTAAGTCTGGGGTTCTGAACCTCTCCAGGGCCGTTTGAAACAACAGCAAGTTTTACCTTTTTGTAAAGTGAAGCTATTACTTCTTTTGCACCTTTAATGACCATGCCCTGTGTTGACAGACTGTTAAAATATCTGTTCAGGAATATGGAGGGATCTTCATGTACCTCAGCTTTGAGAAATGCATCTTTCATTTTCTGAGAGTCAGGGGATGGGGTTCCCCGGGATTCATAGCTTTGAACCTCCGGGGAATTTACCAGATCAAACAATCTGATACTGTGATCAACTGCTTCCAACTGCGCAGCTTTGTAATCAAGAAGCGTTCCATCCAGATCGAACAGTACTGCTTTGTATTTCATGTCAGTGGAAGAGGTCTACCACTTCGTCAGCTGCTACTTCCGGGATGGTTACTTTCATCAGCGGCTCCATCTCCATTGCCTGCTTGATAGCCCAGATAGCACCATCATTTCTAGCCCAGTTTCGTCTGGCAAGGCCGTTGCGAACATCCCACGAAAGCATTGATTTAGCCCGTCGGTCAGCAACAGGAGAGCCGTCAAGGAGCATTCCGAATCCTCCATTTATTACTTCACCCCAGCCAACTCCTCCTCCGTTGTGAAGACTTACCCAGGTTGCTCCTCTGAAAGAGTCTCCAATGACATTCTGCACAGCCATGTCTGCTGTGAACATTGAGCCGTCTCGAATATTTGCTGTTTCCCGGTAGGGGCTGTCTGTGCCTGAAACATCGTGATGGTCGCGACCCAGAACGATGGGCGCGGAAATAACACCATCTGCCACTGCTCTGTTGAATGCCAGAGCCAGTTTGATTCTTCCAGACCAGTCGGTGTAAAGAATTCTTGCCTGGGAACCTACAACCATTCTGTTCTCTTCTGCCTGACGGATCCAGCGGAGGTTGTCCAGAAGCTGCTGTCTGGTTTCATCCGGGGCCTCTTTGGCCATCTCTTCAAGAACAAAAGCAGCGATTCTGTCAGTTTTTTTCAGATCATCCGGATTTCCTGATGTACAGACCCAGCGGAAGGGTCCGAAACCGTAATCAAAGCAGATGGGACCCATAATGTCCTCCACATATGAGGAGTAGGAGAATGTGCCGTCTTCATTAAGGATTCCCTCAGCACCGGCTCTTGAAGCTTCCAGCAGGAAAGCATTACCGTAATCCCAGAAGTGCATGCCCCTTGAAGACAGGGTGTTTATTGCCTTAACCTGGCGTCTGAGAGATTCCCGTACCGCTTCTTTGAAACTATCCGGGTCTTCCACCATCATGCGGTTACTTTCGTCCAGGGTGAGGTCTGCGGGATAGTAGCCACCCATCCAGGGGTTGTGAAGGCTTGTCTGGTCGCTGCCCAGATCAATATGAATGTTTTCCTCTGCAAGTTTCTCCCAGAGGTCTACTATGTTTCCAAGGTATCCCAGGGACAGTGGTTTTGCTTCCTGTCTTGCCTTCTTGATCCTTAATATGACCTTGTCCAGGTCCTCTTCAATCTCCTGAAGCCAGCCCTGATCATGTCTTATTTGCAGTGCCTTGGGGTTAATCTCAGCGATAACACAGATGGCACCTGCAATAACAGCTGCCTTGGCCTGGGCTCCACTCATTCCTCCAAGACCACTTGTGACATATACCTTGCCAGCAAGACCATCATCACCGGTACCAAGATATTTTCTTCCAGCATTGAGAAGAGTGATGGTTGTTCCATGAACAATGCCCTGAGGACCTATGTACATGAAACTGCCTGCGGTCATCTGACCGTATGAAGTAACTCCCAGGGCAGCCATTTTTGAGTAATCATCCTGCGAACTGTAGTTGGGAATAACCATGCCGTTGGTCACTACCACTC
>JAOZRM010000116.1 GCA_029940175.1 Candidatus Sabulitectum sp.
TCCAGCTCTCTATTTCTTCAACCGTTATTTCAAGATCCAATTCTTCATTCATTTCAGCAATGCTTTCTGCTGGTTCCATTTTCAAAGTTACAAGTATAAAATCGATCAGGCCCAGGGATTCAGTAGACAGATAACTCATCAGGACTTCCGCATCTCCCTGATACATTGCATCTATCAGATTATCAAAAGCCTGATCCGGATCCATAGCAAGAACCGACCCGGAAACAACAACAAGAAAAACAGCAACAGCAATTCTCAAATCAAACTCCTCTCAAGATATCATTCAATTCACTTTTATTTATAAACAAGCCCCGGGGTCAGCCGGGGCTATTCAGCAAGAACTGCAGTTACAGCTCCGCTTGTATCACGCTCTGATCAAGCTTCCAGCTTTCTCCGCTCTTGATCATCAGAATCTCGAAAGGTTGTGGCAGATCTGCAAGGTTGAAAGAAACAACACTGCTGTCTCCATTTATCTCAAACCCTGAAACAACGATATCCTCCCGAGGAGGCAGCTCCGCCAGGAATCTGGGTGACGACAGAACAGTATCGATCAAGTCAGTTGAGGTCCATCCGGAAATATCATCAGCGGTGATTTCCATGTTCAATTCGCTTGATATCTCAACGGCTGCCTCTTCAGGCTGCAACTTTACAACCATGAGCATCATATCGATAAAAGCAACAGACTCGGATGAGAGACAGTTACTGAAACCGGCTGCATCCCCGGCATACATGGCGTCAACCAGATTATCAAAGGACTGTTCCGGGTTCTCGGCATACATCAGACCTGTGAGTAAAACAACAATCAGAAAAATAAGCTTCTTCAAAATCACACCTTTCAACAAAGAAAAACAAGAATCCTCTGAACAGATTTAGAGCAAACTCTCAAGGAAGTTCCCAAACCGCATATTTCATATACTTCAGTATCATAATCAAACAGGGGGTAAATCCAATGACAAAAGGTGTAACAATAACGGTACAGACACAGGGCTTTTCTGATATTGTGAACATAACAGAGCAGGTTCAAACTGCTGTAACCCAGTCAAACATTGAAGATGGAATAGTGTCAATCACTGCAATGGGCTCAACAGCATCAATCACAACCATCGAATTTGAACCTGCACTGGTGCTTGATATGCAGGAACTCCTTAACACTCTTGTGCCGGAAACGATCAGATCCCGCCACTCTGAAACATGGGGAGATGACAACGGCTTCTCCCACATGAGAGCCACACTGATGGGCCCGGGCATAACAATGCCTTTTGATCACGGCAAACTGCTCACTGGAACATGGCAGCAGATTGTGGTTATTGACCATGACAACCGCCCCAGGAACAGGCAGATCAGAATACAGGTACTTGGCTGACACGGTCACTTTTCTGAGTAGGGCAGGCGTTTTCTCCGGTTCCTGCTAGCCTGCGCTGTCAAGATTATAGCAGTAGTAACTTTGCTACTAGCAATACTGCTACTACCGATAATACAAGGCCAGAGGTTCGATCGTGATTCCATTTAAACAGAGACTTTTTGATACAGAGCAGTATGAGTTCCGCATGATCAACAGGTAGTATCTGCAACTGATCTTAACTACAGTGCTTTTTGCTGAAACAAAATAGATAAACGTAAAACAAACCAAACAGCGTAACTATTTACTGTATTGACTTCAATAACGTGAAAAATCACCATGTGCTGTTGTGATTAACGCTATTGTTGCCAAAAGCGTGAAAATGAAAAATGTCTGCCTTTCTAATTCAACCTCAAACATCTCATTGTTTCATTGGAACCACAGGCATCGAGTTTGATCAGGTAGTATCCGTTAGGCGTTTCAAGTTCGGGGCTCCATACCACAGAGTGCGTTCCCCCTGATCGCTGCTCATTCACCAGCTCTTCAACAAGCCTTCCCGACAGGTCAAAAACAGCCAGCTCGACGCTAGACTGTTCAGGTATGCTGTATGTAATGGCAAGAGTGGAGGAAAACGGGTTTGGAACGGTACTTTCCAGTAGAAGCAGAGGGTTTCCTCCGTGAGCCTCTTCTATACCAGTGTCAGTTTCCAGTTTGATCAGGTAAACATCAATACTGTCAGCGTCAAAGGAATTAGTCATTCCTGTAATGATGTATCCTTCATCGGCTGTCTGCTGCACAGAGTAACCCCATTCACTGCCGGTGTCACCGTAGGTTGCTGTCCACAGAGTATCTCCGCTGACATCGGTCTTTACCAGAAGAACATCGTGAGAGGTCGTGCTGCACATAGTCAACCCTGTAATGATGAATCCACCGTCGGTGGTTTCATGAACGGACTCACCGGCCGCATAATCATTAATCTCAATTGTTTCACTCCACATGGCATCACCGTAACTGTCAGTCTTGATGAGATATAGCCTGCTTTCCATGCTGGCGGTCTGATAGCGTCCAGTGATTATGTATCCTCCATCACTTGTTTGTTCAACAGAGTTGCCGGTGTCATAGTTACTGCCGCCGAAGGTTCTTGCCCACAGTGAATTCCCATCGGAATCAGTCTTGATCAGATAAACATCATAGCTGCCTGCTCCGGAAGAAGATGTTTTTCCCACTATGATGTACCCGCCATCATCAGTCTGTTGAATGGATTGAGCTTCGTCACCAGCGGTACCCCCGAAGGTTTTGGTCCACATTACGTTTCCGCTGGAATCAGTCTTTACCAGATAAACATCACTGTTACCTGCGCCGTATGAAACAGTTTTCCCCGCTATAATGTAGCCACCATCACTGGTCTGGATAACCGAATTGCCATTCTCCGCGTAGCTGCCACCAAACACTTTTGACCACTCCACATTACCACTGCTATTGGTCTTTACTAAATAGACATCATAGTTGCCTGCACCAAAAGATTTTGTGCTTCCCGCAATGATGAAACCGCCATCAGAGGTCTCCTGAACAGAGTAACCCTCGTCATCTTCAGCCCCTCCAAAGGCTCTCCACCAGATAGTGTCTCCGCTGGAATCTGTCCTGACCATGTAAATATCATATTTGCCTGAGCCATAAGAATCGGTCACTCCTATAACTACAAAGTCACCGTTAGAGGTCTGTATAACAGAGATGCCTCCTTCAATATAGGGTCCACCAATTGTCTGCATCCATTCAGTTCCGGGAGGCTGGGCAGAAACACTCTGGGAAAAGAACAAAACCAGCAGACTGATACTGAGTACAAAAGATCTCATAATAAGCAAACTCCCTGCGTGTGACAGTTGGTATTTCAATCTGTACAGAGGACTATAGCAATAGACCACTCACAGCTGACAGAAATACACAAATACATCGGGCTCAATATTTAACAGAGACAGAGAATAGTCAAGGCATCCAAATGCAAGAAGAATCAGCTACCATCTGCTCTAAATCAAGGCTTTCAGTAGATGTATTCTTCAGAAAACATGGAGTACGTATCGAAAAGAGTCATAGCTCAAAGAGAATGAGCAAATCCCAACAAGCACAGCTCTTTCTCTGTTGTGAACAGAAAAAACTATCTGGATTTTGTGTTGTAGTTAGACACCCCACAGGACGCTGAGAGAAAAGGCAATTTCAGGCAAGTTCACACATCTTCATCTATTTGATATCCAAACCACGACTCAGGGGAAGCAGAGTAATTCCTTCAACTTCTTCACAGTAGTAATCGCGAACAGTACAATCAGAAAAGGCAATTTCTTCGATGCAATCCGGTGGGAACAGAGGTAGATTTTCATATGGAACACTGTGTTCAAAACTGCAGCTGTTAAACTCAATCCCGCCGCATTCCCTTAATTCAACACCAAAGTACTCTCCATTATCTCTGAATACAGAATTCTCGAACAGAAGATCGTGAGAGTTAATGAATTCCATAATACCATATGCACAGTCGCGGATGATGGAATTTGTAAAACGAAACCTTGAAGAATCCAGGAGATCAAGACCCACAGTACCGCAGCCAAACAGATCGCAGTCTGAAATAACAACATCGCAGCAGTTAGAGAACCCGAACACCCCGTTAGTACAGTATCCGCCGGAAGTATGACCGGCAATCAAATTACTGATAAGAAGATCAGAGCAATCAACAAACTCTATCACAAAAGAGTACCGGGGCTCAGCCAGCAGAGAGCTGGAAAGTACGCCACTGCCTCGAATAGTCATGTTCGAAACATCAGACACCACAACAGTAACTCCATCATGCTCCTGTTGATAACTTACATGAGGATTAGGATGCTTAGATGGAAACAGTGCAGATTCATCATCACCTGGAGGAGGTATCTCCACCAGAATGATCTCTCCCGCATCAATCACGATAGTACGGTCAGGTCCGATTGCATCCAAAAACTCATCCCGGGAAGAAACCACATACTCAGGTCCTGCAGCAAAAGCAGGAAGAACGGCAAAGAACAAAACAAGAACACTCAGAATGGAATACATTTTCCCCCCTTGAAAGAAGAGCAACACTAACTGACAATACAGGAGCCTTAGAACTCAGTCAAAGAGACCACTACAGGCTGAAGTTGAAGGTGATTCCCACCATAACTATAGCCTCATCAAAATCAATCACCGCAACATTATTCATAACCCTGTGTGCATGCAGATACTTGCCGATGCCGTAGAACCCGATCTTCCAGAACGCCAGTACATTAACACCGGCCTCCAGATTGTAGGCATCTGTAGAGATGTATTCATCCGGGGAATCCTCTCCCACCGGTACTGCCAGCCACCCCGCGCCACCTCCAAGGAAGTAGTGCAAACGATCAACACCGAAAAGCCGCCCCCTGTAAAGCAGATTCAGAGCAATCAGATCTGCGATCTCGTAGGAATGTGAAGGTGAAGCACTATTGGTGTAGTATTCGGTAAAGATTGATAAACCAACCGGCCATGCACGAGGGTACACATCCAGATTCACCTGCCCTCCGCCCAGTTTACCAACAGGTGATCTGTCATCAGTGAACCCGCCCTGTCCCATCCGTATAACAAAGTCAAAAGAAGAGGAGGAAGAAGAAGAAGAAGATGATGATGGGGGAGAAGAGGGCTGCCCCAAAAGCAACCCGGAGCACAGAAGCACAAAGAAGGAAGGAATTGAAAACCATTTCATAACTCACATCCTTCAAACTAAGGAAGAAGAGAATGGAGTACTCACACACCATTAATTACAATGAGGCATTCCCAGGGAATTGTCAATCAAGAAGCAGGACGCAGATTCACTCTTGATCTATCTCCAGCAACCACCTCCACGCAGAAATCACAGTTATCTCTTTTTCTTCATAGCAGATAGTCTCATCCTGATTCACGGTAATGATTAAACCAGTTTCACAATTCAGCTTGTACATGGCTTCCACAACACCGGCAACTTCTCTCTGCCTGTTCTCATTGCTTAAATAATATGTAACCTGGATCAACTCACTAACTGTACCTCGATCAAGAACAACAAAATCACATTCTCCTTTTTTCCGGAAAAAATAGATATCCAGCCCTCTCCTTTTCAACTCAAGAAAGATGAGATTCTCAAGATTGTTTCCGTACTCTTTAGAGAAAGAAAAGGAGACTACATTCCTCAGTCTGTTATCAATCGCATAAATCTTCTTAGGAGATAGCCGCTGTTTTTTTACGCTGTAGTCAAAAGAGAATAGCTCAAACAGCAGATACGACTCCTCCAGAAAGTGTATGTAGTTTGTTATGGTTGTAATGTTGCTGAAGCCCAATGGCGTTTTAAGAGAGTTGTAGCTAAGGCCTTTGGTAAAATTGCTGAACAGATAGTGTGCAAGCTGCTTGAACTGTTTCACATTACGAATACCATGTCTGGTGATGATATCTCTGTAAAGAATGTCATCATATGTTCTTTTCAGGAATTCCGGGTCATTGTACAACAGATACTCGGGGAATCCACCATTT
Source organism: Candidatus Sabulitectum sp. (assembly GCA_029940175.1). Classification (GTDB taxonomy): domain Bacteria; phylum Fermentibacterota; class Fermentibacteria; order Fermentibacterales; family JCC-6; genus Sabulitectum. The sequence goes on from JAOZRM010000116.1 coordinate 5,873, forward strand.
ACCAGATAGTCATCGAAATGAGATAAGATCTGAGCCTTTATTCTTGTGGTAATTTCACTTACAGCAATACCCTTGAACTCAAGGAACTCTTTGAATGAGAAAGGGAACAGCTCAATTTTAACATAACGACCTGTTAAATGAGTACCAAGTTCTGAACTGAGCAGCTTTGCATTTGAACCGGTTAAGAAAACCTTATAGCCTTCATCATGAATTCTACGGACGAATCTTTCCCATCCATCGATATTCTGGATTTCATCCAGAATTATGTTTTTTGAAGAAGATCGCTTGTGAAAAGCAAGCATCATTGTTTGAAAGTCATCAATGCCGAAATCGATTAATCTTTCGTCGTCAAAATTCGCAAAATAAAAATTTTCCATTCTTTCGGAAAACTGCTTTAGAAGGGTTGATTTGCCAGATCTTCTCACTCCTGATATCACAACAATTCTGGGATGATGCAAATAATTATCAAAATTGATTTCCCTGGTAAGGCCAGCTGATCTACTAAGGAAAAAACTGCGCTGGTCGTTGAGAACTTCTTCTATTTTTAGTAATTCCATTTCTACACTCCACTGTTGTTCTCTATAGTGTACAACAAATCCGGGTTTATGTCAATTACTAATGGACACTATAAGGTATTTGTTTTGCACTATAGTGCACCACTAAAAGCATGTGGTTGATAAGATTTCGGATCACATTCAGAGTCAACTGCCCCCGCCCCGTTTACCGATCGGTGAGCGATCGTCGTAAAACATCCCTGCCCCATCTGCACAGTAAAATCAAAAGCAGGTGAAGAAGAAGAGGAGGAAGAAGACTGAGCATAGAGCAACCCTGGAACCAGAAGAAGCAACATCAGCAATGGAAATGAAAACCTGTTCATAATCAGCACCTCTATAAGACAGTACATACAAAATGCAGAAAAGTTGCCCAATTTGCAATTCTGCTTGCAACAGTATGAACGGTGTTTTCCTCCGACTGAAATGATGATATTCAAGTGGCCAATACTCGTTATAATAGATACTTGGAGGATTTTGGAGATTCAGCAATCGAATGGAGGTGGAATGTCTACTCAGCAACCCGGGATACCAAAAACAATTTCGGTTGTTAAAAGACTTGCACTGGCAGATGCCGCCTGCCGGGTGCTTAGAGCAAACGGTTCACAAATGCACTATGCGGATATCTTAAAGGAGATACTGGATACAAGGCAGGCAGACTCAGATACAAATCTGTCTGACTTGTACAATGCTATGTACCTTGAGATGCATAAGAAGAAGAGAGCCCGCCTTCAGTTCCAGGGTGACGGGCAATGGACGCTGACCTCGTTCGTAAAGAAAGAGTCATCCGGAGCCTGAGCTTGAGATGACCACAACCATTTCCCTTGAGTCTCCGCACAGCTTCAACAGATAGAGAAGCCCGGCTTGCGTGGTATTTACATTGTCCGTACCAGTGAGCCTGTAGAAGAGATGTCAGCCGAGGATGCAGTCAGGAACTGCAAACGCCTGCTGCCGGGTTGTGCTTTGTGAGATTGTCCGTAGATTTCGTTGAACTGGTTTCTGGAATGGGGCTGATCATCCCAAAGAACCAGGAGCTATGTTTATTGGCGTATGAAACAGACGCAGAAAGCGCAACTCATTAGTACACGAACTTGAGACTGGCAATATGAACTGCCCCAAGTGCAGACTTGAACAGAATGATGAAAACCGGGAATGCATCCGCTGCGGACTTATCTTCAGCAGGTACAAACCCCGCGATTACGACCGGATACCAGGCAGAAAGCCTTCCTGTGAGACTGAAAACCGGTCACCGCTGAAGCGCGCTGTCGATTACATGTTTCACACAAAAGATAACATTGAGATTGTGTACCTCATCGGAAGGCTTATCGTTTTCGTCTTCCTGTTCATCTGGAGCATGAAATTCTTCGGATCATCCATGGAAAGCAACTACGTGGGAAGATCCTTCATGCATCTCGTCAATCTGCCTTTTCACGAAGCGGGACACATAGTATTCAGGCCACTGGGCAGGGTTATGCATTCCCTTGGTGGAAGTCTGGGACAGGTTATAATGCCATTGATCTGTACCCTTGTCCTCCTGATAAAAACTCGTGATACCTTCGGAGCTTCCATTGGTCTGTGGTGGACGGGAGTAAGCATCATGGACCTGGCTCCCTACATAGATGATGCAAGATCTCTCAGCCTTCAGCTTCTCGGGGGGAATACGGGCATTTCGTCCCCTTATGGATTTCATGACTGGAATTTTGTACTTGCCGAGTTGAATCTGCTCAAACATGATCACCTGATTGCTGATATGGCAGCCACCGGAGGCAAGCTGATAATGTCCATTTCTCTTCTGTGGGGTCTTGTACTTCTGATCAGACAGTTCCGCCGTCTCCGTTGATATCCCCGCCTGCCGCTGCTATCACACCGATGCCATCTGTATTGATGTGGTTCAATTCGGAACCGGATTTACTGGATTGGTGCTGTCATGCAATATCTATTTCTACATTACTGTCTTTCAGAGATCATTCCCCTTATACTTAGCAAAGAGTGACTTACCTGAATAGTGAGTTACCTAAATAAGGAAGGGGAGTGTTATGAAAAAGTACATTGTGACTGTTTTTGTTCTTGCCTTTATCATTGGATGCGGAGACAGCACTTCACCCTCAGGTCCACAGAGCGGATCTGATTCGGCTTACTACCCGCTTTCTGTTGGGAATCAGTGGGTATACAGCAGATCTGGTTCCAGTTCAATTGCCGGTATTCCAATCAGCACCATTTCCGGCGAGAATATTACTGACATAACAGGACAGGTTTCCCATGGTGAAGGATTCCAGGTTTATGTGCAGGAAAATGACATGTCTGATACAACTGACACTGCTGGACAGGTAATAGTTATTGACTCAACATATACCACTTACATGAATATCACTGATGCCGGAATTTACAGCTACGTGAGTCTCGCAGGTTCAGATTCTGTAGGTTTTGTTCCGTTCCCGCTTGAAGTGGGAGCAACCTGGCAGTTCTCAGATGAACCACCAATGACAGGTGAAATTCTCTCCATGTCTGAGACTGTAACCGTTCCCGGGGGGTCATTCGAGAATTGTCTTGAGATGAAACTAACCTGGGTGGACGCTACTGGAACCACCGTAACTAATGTTACCGATTTTGCTCCCAATGTAGGCCGTGTTCGAAATGTATTCACGATGAGTTACGGCACGATGGTTACCACGGTAACATCTGTTTTGATGTCCTATTCTGTTAACTGAATAGAGAGGTCAGAACTGTCAGGAGCGTGTCTGGCAACAGGCATTGAGTAGCGTTTGACAGGTGGTTTGAAAGAAATGTCGGATCACATCAAGCTATGAATCCAGGCATATCATTGAAAGCAGATACCATAACCTGCACTTGAAGATCAGCCTGTGAGAAAAGAGCTCAGTATAAGTTGAGATAGATTATCTTATTGTATAGAATAAGAAAAGCAGAGAAATACACTTTCTTATTCTATGCAGTAAGAAATATCCCACAGAATTCTACCATTCAGAAAAGCTCAAGGGTTAAGGTTATCAGGAGGCGGACCGGTACAAGTTCCAGTGTTTCAAATTGACCACTCTCCTTAATTGCTGTACAGTATGTCCTGATACGCTGGACATACATTGCTCATTGGTCGATCTGGCTCCAACGGATAAAGAAGAGGATCTCTTGTGAAAATGTTGAAACATACCTATAATACAGCATGAGACGTGTTAAAGATGGGTATGTTAAGT
>JAOZRM010000117.1 GCA_029940175.1 Candidatus Sabulitectum sp.
TTTCCGGCCACGCTCTGCTTCCAGGGAATCTGAGATAGAAGTTTCCTTTGCCAGGCAACAGCTCCCATTCAGTCAACCATGATGTATCCGGTACGGTTGGTCCCATTGCAAAAGCCCACGAATCCTCGATAACATTGGCTCTGTAAAATTCCTTTCCCATATGCCATCTCGGCAGCAGGGAGTGCTCTCCCACAAGGTCTAATGCCTCTTTGGAAGACAGTTTACGAAAATGAATGGGAATAGCTTCTTTTACTATCTTCTTCAATTCCTTGTGGAGCACTGCGCAGACATCAGCTTCAGAGCCAGCTTCCATGCCCTCAATTCTGCATCTGTATCCCAGGGATATTGAGTGTTCCACCCAGAGCTTCCACTCCGGATATGCCCTGTTTACAGCAAGATCAAGGGCAAGTATCAGCCCTCTGCGATACACTTCCCTTCCCTCTGATGTCCACGGAGGAATAGGTTTACCTTTTGAATGACCCAGTGGAAATATCAATCCTGATTCTTCTTTTACAGCGATTGAGGTTCTATTGCCGAGGTTTTCTGCACCCATGTAACTCTCCCTTTCTTGTTTTGATTTGTGATAATACTCTAATCTTCTGCCAATGGGAACCCCCCACCGGTAGCTGAGCATGGAAGTCATATATTCTTTATCTCCCCTTCTTATGGCCTCTTAGTAAGCACTCCACTTGACATGTTCACACTCAGAATTCTGCCGCCTGCTGCTGCTGAAATTCATCCCGGTTGTATTGAAACTGGGTTTGACGGGAGTTTCTTTGACTCTATTCCAATTTTATTTTTGCAATAAACCGCCATTCACTGGCTAATGCAAACTCAGACTACATTTGTGGGATACCAACTGACTGATAGCACATTCACATCTCTATCTCGTCTTGTTATGGGTAATTGTACCGTATGGGAAATTGCTGCACTCAAGAAAGTACAGCTGTGGTTGACCGGAGAGGAAATCTTCATCATTTTCGTGGTGAACAAGATTGGAGAAAATATGATTTCTGTCTGTGCAATTTTGCTTTTACTCACAGCCTCTTCTCCCCTATTGGATGTAACCGACACAATGGACCGTGGAGGTACTGCAGTTTACTCAGTCTCTCTGGAGGATGAAACAATTTACTGGATCATTCTCGAGGCTGTTCACGGGCAGTCAAACTTTGATGTTATCACTGCCTCATGTGAAATGGATTTTGACCATTTCATGAGTTTACCCTACGGGGAAGACTTTTTTTATGCACTTGAGTATGCCATTGTGAGTGGTATGGGTGAGGGTAATGAATCGTTAACACTTCCTGCTGGGGACTCCGGACTGGTTTATGTAATAGTCCACGATGCCGGTGGGGATGGCGGGCTCTTCTCATTGAAGATCCACTAGTGGACCTCCACTCTGATCTTACAGTTCTTGATCTGAACCAGGCAGTAAAAGAAGTTCTTCAGACCGGATTTCCGCGACCAGTGTGGATTCGAGGTGTAACTACAGGTCTCAGGCGTGTTTCCGGGAGAGGCCATACCTATTTCCAGCTGGCAGATCCTTCAGATCCGGGAGAGCAATCACCTGCTGTGGTTGATTGTGCTCTTTTCGCTGGTGACCGGTCCAGAATAGCCATTGAGGTCGGCAGACAGGCAAAACTGTTTCAACTGGAAAATGATACAGAGGTTCGAATTCTTGTCTCTGTGAGCTTCTGGGATCGTTCAGGCCGTTTTCAGCTGATAATGAAAGGCTTTGATGCTGAATTCGCAGGTGATTCAGCAGCAATCCATCTGCAAAGACTTATAGAGCAACTTGCAAGTGAAGGAGTTCTTAAGGAGAACGGTACCCTGTCATTCCCGGAGATTCCTCTCAATATCGGTCTGGTAACATCAAAAGGTTCTGCTGCTGAGAAAGATTTTATAAAAACACTGGATGAATCTGGGTACCCCTATAGGGTATATGCTGCCTGGGCAAACATGCAGGGGTCATCTACGTCAGATTCTGTATGTACTGCCTTCCATAAGCTCATGATGAGTCCTACTGGTGACAAGCTTGATGCCGTGATCCTCACCAGAGGCGGAGGCTCTGTAACCGATCTTGCATGGTTTAATGACGAGAAAATAGCCAGAACAATTGCTCAGCTCCCATGGCCGGTTATTTCTGCTATCGGCCATGAAATTGATACAACTCTGCCCGACCATGCAGCACACACAAGAGCAAAAACCCCAACACATGCAGCATCTATGCTGGTGGACAGAGTAGCACAATTTGACGACCGGGTTGCTCTTTTGAGTCAATCTCTTATTTCCAGAGTTTCTCCCATAGTTAAGATGGAAGATCTCAGAATTCGGAATCTCTCTCATAACCTCATTCTTCACCTGACTTCACTGCCCTCCAGGAAGGCTGAGGTTCTACATAAGCTGGCTTCAAGACTCAATCTCACTGTGATGGCAAAACTTCACAATCTTGAATCCGTTGTCACAGAAATTGAAAAACAGATCGAGATCAGGGATCCGGTCAAAATGCTTAAGCTTGGCTGGGCTGTAGTTCGAGACCAGAATGGTGTACCGTTGAGAACAGTTAATGCAGTAAGCCAGGGTCAGGTAGTTAAAGTGTCTATGAACAATGGTTCACTCACTGCTGTTGTGAAGGAGAAGGTAAATGACTGAGAACAATACTGCTACTTATTCACAAATGCTTACAGAACTTCAGGGAATCGTTGATTCTGTAAGCCGCGATGACTGCCCTGTAGATGAACTGGAGGAAAAGGTGCAGAGGGCAGGTTTACTAATAAAGACCCTCCGTCAGCGACTGAAAAAGACGGAAACATCTGTATCTGAAATGCTTGTGGAGATTGAGGGTTGATCCAGAGCGTTTTCCAATGAACTTCCTCATGTTCCATTCTGAACTCCAGTGGAAAGGATGAGATGAAAAGATCGGTTCCATCTTCTGTTGAATTGTACAGGAAAATTTTGCTATTCTCCGGTGCATTTCTGTTTATACTTGCACTTCTTGGAAACAAGATCGGCCTAAGTAGAGGATCAGGCGTTGGTTACGGGCAGATGTTCGTATTGTTCATTAGCTCACTTATGATATTTGCTGCAATAACCGGCAGCAAATTTGTCAATATCTATAAATCATTCGGGACAATAATACTCAACACCTTCATTCTTTTAGCTCTCCTGGAATTTACTGCCCTGATCACTGTAAAAATTATAGGGATCGACAACATTGGACAAATTGACATCAGAGAGCAGGCGCAGAGCCAAAGCATAAGAGATACCGGATTAATGTTTCCAGACCAGATTTATCACCCGTTTGTAATGTGGAAATCTTCTCAAGTGGACCTGCCCCTCATGAATGTTTCCCGGAACAGCATTAGAAGAACGTACTGGGTGCCGGATCATGAAGGATCCAGGATCATAACTCTTGGAGGATCTGCAATGTGGGGCTGGATGGTTCCGGATTCATCAACCATTCCATCGTATATCCAGAGAGAATTGAATAATCTTCCTGGATTAACAGCTTCGATATCTAATCATGCACAGAACGGCTGGGTATCAACTCAGGAGATCACCGAGCTGATGCTGCTCCTCCGTGCAGGTTACAATCCCGACCTGGTTATTTTCTACAACGGAGCAAACGATGTGTTTGCTTCATTTGAGAACGGCAGAGCGGGATTGATCATTGGCAATGCCAACATCAGCAGACGGCTGTCTTCCCGGGAGAACAATGATGCAAGTATTGGTGGATCGGGCATTCTTACCGAGTTATTGAGTAAGACAAATGTATACATCCTCATAAACCACTTTCAGATACAAAACAGTACTGAAGCTGTTCCAGATACCCCTCTGGTTGCAGCAGCACCGGACTTCGATGATTCAAACTTTGATGTTTCAGGACTAGCAAATGAAACAGCAGCTCTGTATCTGGAGAATTACAGGGTAGTTGATGCTCTTTCCCGGGAGTACGGTTTTGACTACTATTTCTTTCTTCAACCACTGCTGTGCCTGAAGGGTATAGAATACAATCAGGAGGAGCTGGAGATCCTGAACTCAGAAAATCCGAAGCTTGTTGCGTTTGTAAAGTTAACCTACAACGCAATACTGACTGCACGGGAGGATTATCCCAATTTAGTTCCGGTTGAAGGTGTATTCACAGGGGATGGAAACACCGTTTTCACTGACCTGTGTCACATCAATGCTTCAGGTAATGAAACAGTAGCCTGCTGGATAGTAGATTACATAAAATCTGATAGCACCGGCAATACACTTGATTTATAGGTTAGATCACTACAGGCTGACTGGTCTGCCGAAGTGAGTATACCCATCCGCTTTAACTATCTTCACCTGAACCAGTTGCCCGGGAGTAAAATCAAGAGATTCCAGAATAACCAGCCTGTTGCCCATGGTTCTTGAGGCCATCTGACCTGGTCGTCTTGCTGGCCCAGTGACAAGAACGGGCATCTCCATACCAATAATTTTCTTTGATTCTTCCTTTGTGATCTCAGCTTGAATATCCTGAAGAATGGATAACCTTCTCAGTCTTTCTTTCACTGGAACAGCAGGAGATATTTTTAAAGCGGCTGTTTTTTCCCGTTCACTGTACCTGAAAAGAAAAGCGTAGTCATACCTGACCTCCTTAAGAAGAGAAACTGTATCCTCGAACTCCTCCAGGCTTTCCCCCGGGAAACCGGCTATCATATCTGTTGAAAGCACAATATCAGGCATAAGGTCTTTCAGCATGGTTACTTTATGAAGATACTCATTACGGGTATACCCTCTTCCCATAGCCTTAAGAACTCTGTCGTTTCCCGATTGAGCAGGAAGATGAAACTGGTTGCAGATGTTTTTTCCGGAAGCCATTACTGATGCAAGTTCCATGGTAAGATCACGAGGATGACTTGTAACAAACCTAACCCAGCACCTGTCACCGGCTATGACAGAAACTTTTTCAAGAAGCTTTGGGAAATCAATGCCGTTGTGTATGTATGAATTAACATTCTGTCCAAGCAGGGTTATCTCCCGGTAACCGGCCTCAACCAATCCCTCGACCTCTTTAAAAATAAGTTCTGCCGGTCTGCTGCGTTCCCTTCCTCGCACATGGGGAACTATGCAGTAAGTGCAGAAGTTATCACACCCGCGCATCACAGTAACAAATGACCGTGGAAACTGCTCTCTTACTGCTGTAACATGTTCGTAGTTCTCAATTCCCTGTTCAGTAACTGCTATTCTTCTGCGCTCATGGAGCAGTTCCGGTATCTTGTGGTACACATCCGGTCCGATAACCATATCAAGCAGCTTCATTTTTTCAAGAAGACGCTGGCCGTGCTCCTGAGCAACACATCCGCAAAGAACCATTACTGGTTTCTTTTCAGGAATTCCAGCCAGATGAGTTACCCGTCCCAGCGCCCTGGTCTCAGCATGTTCACGGACGGCACAGGTAACCACAAAAACAGCTTCGGCTATTTTAGCGTTATCAACCACCGTGTGGCCAGCCGCTTTTAGTATACCGGAGAGGATCTCTCCATCATGAACGTTCATCTGGCAGCCGTAAACTTCAATGTGACAGATCATCCTGGAATAACCAGTTCCATCACAAGTCCTGCCAGCACTGGAATTCTCAGGTTATCATCGAGGGGGATTTCAAAGAGTTCTGCCAGGGTGGCCGCAAGGGCTCCAGCAGCAAGCCCTGCCGGTGAAAGAGCCCAGCCCCTTGCAGAAGAGATCTGCATGAGCGGCATGGAAACCACAAGACAGCTCAGTAAAGCAGCAAGACTTCCCTCAAGCGTTCTTCCTGAAACCAGAACTGTTTTCCCGAATCTCTTCCCGATAAGTGCTGCAAAAGAATCACCAACAGAAAGGAATACCAGTGCTGAAACCGCGATCTCCGTGCGAAAAAGAAGGATTGTAAGAGCTGCGCTTGCCATGAGAACAGTTGATGCGGTCATTCCGCCGTCCTGCTCTTTTCCTCTTAGTACTTTTCCAAACAGACCCAGGAAAAATTTGCGGAAAACCTTGTTGCGGGACCGGATAATGTCAACAATCAGCATCCCGAAAGCAAGAGCTGTCAGGATAAGAACCATTTCCATTCTTGGTACAAAAATAGCAGCAGCTGGAAGGATCAATGACCCGAAATGAACACTTTTACGCAGTATTTCTCTGGCATATCCCATACGGCGAGTTAGAGACCAACGTTCACGGAGATACGGTGGGTACTGTCAAGTTGATCATGGGTTACCCATGCGTAATCAATAGAAACTGGATGACCGCTGAAGCCGATGATAAAACCCAGACCAGCCGTCATGTTACCTTCGTTTGAACCGATTCGAAGCCCGACAGTGTCTTTAACAAAGAGCTCAATACCCATATGAGTATCAAGGCTGATACCGGCTTCAGGTAAACTGTACTGGGTGGCAAATTCTCTTCCCTCAAAGCGAAAATCACCGTCTGCTGTAAAAGTAAGAACAGAGTGAAATCTGGAAACAGGCCAGACAAATGAAGCACCCATCTTAGCAGTGGGTGATACACTCTCACTTACACCTGTATCCCAGAACATATACGTTCCAAAAACGTCCTGCAGATTCAGACCAAGAGCGAAGGCATCTGTTGCATTCCATCTCATGGCCACGTCAAAGCCCACACCCCATGCACTGTAGTCCATGAGTTTTCTGTAGATCAGTTTTGATGTAGCTCCAACGGAAAGTCTCTCGTTCAGAGCTCTTCCCCATGAAAGGTAAAGAGCATTGTCAGAAGCGCTGTTCCAGGTGATTCTTCCCTCATCGTAAATGAGCTCTTCGCCTGGGTCCCATTGTCCGTTGCCTTCTGTACCGGAGGGGTTGCTGCCCTGATTGTAATCATCGTTGCCGCTGTCACCGGGAGCACCAGTACCATCTTCACCGAAAACTCCATCGCTTCCAGTATCGTACCATTGCAGATTACTGGTGTCAGCTATCTTTCCAGCATCTGTTCTAAAGATACTGGCAGCGTAAACATCTCCGTTGTATTCCTGGGAATAAGCAAGATAATCGTAGGAAATAAGACCGCCGAATCTTTCTGAATGCATGAATGCAACAGATTTGCTCCTGTTCTGAACAAGACCTGCAGGGTTCCAGTAACCGGCTGTTATATCATCAGCGACGGCAGAAAAAGCGCTGCCAAGAGCAAGGGCTCTTGCGCCAGCACCCACGTACATGAACTCTCCGGCATATTTATCTGCACTGGCAGAAAAGGCCAGTACCCCGATAAGGGCAAAAGAAAGAAGGGTTTTTCTCAAAAGATCACTCTCCGTTTACATATCTGGCGAAAAACTGTCTGTCTTCAAATCTGATCCTGGTAAAGAATAAACCTATACCCCACTTACCGTCAGGAAGTTCCTCTTCCCTGATAACCACAGCTCTGGCCATCACCTGAGTGTCGTCCAGATTCACAGATACATCGACCCTTGTCAGGTCACCCAGAGGATCATCACATATGCAATACAGCCCGGATGCGCTGAGGTTCAAGGCTGTAACAGGCCGCCCCGGCATGCCATGTGTTCCAATAACAACACCAAGATTTCCGCCTGATCGCTTCTCTCGCCGCTTCTCAGAGACAGTGTTAGTACTCAACTCAATGATCCTTCCCTACCCCTCGAATTCATTTGCATTTTCTGACTTCGTCAATAGAACCAAACCGAATATACCAACAATAGTTCCAAATGGCACCATCATGCATAGTATAGAGTCAATTACTATACAAAAGGTACGCTGCTTCCGCTTGCGCATATTAGTACCGGTTTTGATTGTCAACAATCCGATGGTAAGAAAAACAAGAACAAACACAACGCCAAATCCTCCGAAAATCCAGCCCAGCTCCGGAGGAGGTGGATTCCCTTTAGTTGAATCCAGTGCTTCTGTAGCCATAAGTATCCCCATTGCCACATAAATTAACCCAATAAGGGAAAACAACATCTGAAAACCACCAAGCACAAAATGAAAAATGGAAACCACCGAAAGAAGATCATCGTCCGGTCTGGACACTTTACTCATTTCATTCACTTATTACCTCCTGCATGTACATGAATAATGTAAAGAGAAACAATATGCTGCAAGTGTAGAGGTTGACATGAGATTGTCTTTACAGAATGTTGCCCTGTACCATTTGGTGCATTTTGTAAAAGCAAACACTTGGAGGGAATTTCATGAACAACGAATACGGCATCACGCCTGCAGAGATCGAGGATGGAAAAACAATGGGCGGAATCGCCTATTTCGGCCTTCTCGGTTTCCTCATCGCTTTCCTTACAAAAAGAGAGAACAAGTACGTAATGTACCATGCTCAGCAGAGCTTGATAATTGTGATATGCCTGCTTGTTGTGGCAATTCCTGTTATTGGCTGGCTGATTGGTATCGGCGCTTTCGTTCTTTTTATCATTGGCATGCTCAATGGCTTCAAGGGCGAGATCAAGCCTCTTCCCATGGTGGGCAACCTTGCTCTCAAATTCGGAATTCTTAAGCCAGAGGGTGGAGACACACCTCCAGCTCCTCCAGCCGCTCCAGGTTCTCCTGACGTAGAGTAGGGTATCCGAATACATTGTTGCAAGGGGGCGGTATAACGTATCGCCCCCTTTTCATTAGGAGAAACCAATTATGCCTACAGCATTCAACATTAGTTCAACAGATATTGAGAGCGGCAAAGCAATGGCCGGGATCTCGTATTTCGGTTTACTGGGGTTCCTGATCGCGATGTTAACAAGCAGAGAAAACCGCTACGTTATGTTTCATGCCCAGCAGTCACTGATTCCCACCATATTGTTCGTAGTGAGATTTTTACCGGGCACCCCTTTCTTTGTTGATGGTATTGCAGGACTGGCTGCACTTGTTCTTTTCATCATAGGCCTCATCAACGGTTTTGGGGGCAAAGTACAACCTCTTCCATTGCTGGGAGAGCTCGCTTACAATTTTGGGCTATGCAAACCTGATGATAATGCAGTGTAACTGGAGTCAATGTACCTGTTGACAACAGTCTGGTATTGCGCAACTTACTGGCTTGATCTGACCGCTTCATATTACGAAAGGAGACTGCTGTGGCCATAACACCGACCCAGATGAACTACATACGCAAGCTGCTGGCTCAAAAAGCCACAGGTCGTGCCGCAGTTGCAATCAGTAAAATTCACCCGGCTGACATTGCAGATCTCTTCTCTGTAAATCTCACACCTGCTGAAACAAGAATGCTCGTAGACATGCTTTTCAGTCAGCTTAAGGCAGGAGATGTTCTTGCCGAACTTCCAGATTCTCTGCTCACGGAAGTTCTTGACGATATTGATGATGACAGTATCGCCAGAATCCTTAAACGGCAGGATCCCAACGATGCCCTTCAGTTCCTTGCGCAGATAGCAGAGGATCGCCACGATACAATCCTCAAACTTCTTCCCGAGACAAATCGCTATCGTATCGAGCAGCTTATGATCTACCCTGACGACAGTGCCGGTCAGGTGATGGCCTCCAGTTATATGGTGATAAGGCCTGAGTTCACTGCCAGTGAAGCAGTGGAACAGATCAGAAATCAGAGTGAATCTGTTGATGTCCCATTCTATGTGTATGTAACTGATGAAGACAACAGGCTTATGGGTGTGGTTCCTCTCAGAAGGCTTGTAACCTG
>JAOZRM010000118.1:0-1795 GCA_029940175.1 Candidatus Sabulitectum sp.
GCTGTGCAACAACACGACCTGTAATATCATGCAGCACAAGGCTCACCATGGCCTGGTGTGGCGAGGACACCTGAATCGCAAGGCTGCCGAATGAAGGATTTGCAACAGGGGTAAGACCCCAGAATAAAATTTCATCAGTGTTGGTTTCTTCGGTAGCAGTAACATATGTGGAATAAATGAACGAAAGATCTTCCAGCACAGGTGTAATCTGAGGATCTGTGGTCTGTAGTATTACCTTGTATTGCAGATAATCAGTTGAATCAGAAAGAATGCCGGACAGGCTGGTACTTGCGAATACGGTATCAGACCATACACCCATATTGGAGGAATCCTGTGAACTCCTGAACTGATATCCCACAGATGTTCCCGAAGGTTCCAGATGGTTAAATGCAAATGTATCCCAGCTATCAACTGTACCTGCGTCGAGTATGGATGATTCGAGAGTTCCCACAGAATGATAACCCACCAAATCCCACCAGGCGATGTACGTGTCCCCAAGGGATGCTCCCAGTACATCCATATCACCATCTCCGTTTACATCTGCTGCATATACTGAGAATGCTCCGTTGGGATTAGACGCTACTGTATGCTTTATCCACGAAGTTCCGGAACCATCTACATTATCCCACCAGCTGATGCAATCGTTACTGGCTCCTAAGCTCGCACCTAGTACATCTACATCACCATCTCCGTCAACATCTGTGGCAAAAACTGATTTTCCGCTATAAACGTCACCAATTGTGTGCTCTGTCCAGGCAGTACCTGTGCCATTGGTGTTTTCCCACCACTTAATTCTAACGTAAGCAACCCCAAGTATATCAGTGTCACCATCTCCGTCAACATCTGTGGCATATACCGAGTTAGCATAATTAAAGTTACTACTATTATCCATGGTATGTTTTGTCCATGAAGAGCCAGTGCCATTTGTGTTTTCCCACCAGGCAATGTTGTCACTTGCTTTGCCAGCTGATCCAAGTACATCTATGTCTCCGTCTCCGTCAACATCTGTGGCATAAACTGAATTTCCAGGAAAAAAATTGTCAATTGTACGCTTTGTCCAGGCAGTACCTGTGCCGTTGGTGTTTTCCCACCAGGCGATTTCACCGTTGCCAGAAAAAGAAGCCCCCAGAATATCTGTATCACCGTCTCCATCCACATCCGCTGCATATACTGAGCCTGCCCAAGTAAAAGAATTGTCCACAGTGTACTCTATCCATGAAGTACCTGTGCCGTCTGTGTTCTTCCACCAGGTAATCTTATCGTCATCACATGCAGCTCCAAGCACATCCATGTTGCCGTCACCATCTACATCTGCAGCATAGACAGAGAGTGCATCAGTAAAGGAATTGCCTATTGTATGCTCTGTCCATACGGTACCTGTACCGTCTGTGTTTTCCCACCAGGTAATCTCATCGGCGGTAGCTGCAGCACCTAAGATGTCAATGTCACCATCAGCGTCTATATCGGCCGCGTAAACTGAATAGGCGCCATCATAGAAATCGTCCACTGTGTGCTTTTCTGGAACAGCAATGATGCCCCACAGCAACTGTAAAGAGTTTCCACTGTGATTGATCTGATCGGAAACATCGTAGCTGTCGCCCCAGTTTGTTACAGGGCCGTGTACTCCGCTGCCACCGGACCAGTCAGTCTGGGTCACAGTCTCCGAAAACGAAACTGCGGTAATAATGAGCATAGCAATAATAAGTATTCGCATCCTAAACCTCCCAAATTAAGTACAACGGCAGTAGTTAGCTATTTTCCAATTTTGTACAGTTATTTTTTCAGTCCCTGTAGT
>JAOZRM010000118.1:1805-9622 GCA_029940175.1 Candidatus Sabulitectum sp.
ATGATGAGTTCATTCGGAGACGGGAGCCTGAAATCACTTCAGCCAGCAATTGGGCAAAGCAGGCCGAAGTGATTTCGCAAACATATCCTACTCAATTACTATAATTCTTTGCGTGCTCTCGAATTCTGCGGCTTTCATGGTGCAGAAATACATGCCTGGAGGAAGATGACTTGAGGTCACCGTGTAGATTCCCCTCTGATATTCGCGGACAGTGAAAGTATGCAGGTGCCTGCCGGTTAGATCAAACAGATTGATCTCGACAGACGCTGCTTCTGGAACTGCAAAGCGAACTGTGAAACTGCCATGAGAGGGATTTGGAACGATTGGATACAATGCAAATGCATCAACTTCATCGGGTTCTTCAATTCCCAGGGAATTATCTATTTCAAAGAAATCACCCCAACCGTAGTTACTGAGGTTATCTCCAATGAAAATGATGTAGTCTGACCCTGATGCCCAGGACGTTGGGAGAGAATCAGCGAATATCCATTCTCCGGTATTTGGGATTGAAGGCGCCAGGACATCTACTAAAACAGCACCTTTGTACAGCAGTATTGTAACACTGTCTCCTGATAGTGATTCATCAGTTTTTCCTGTTTCAGGATATTCCCACGCAATCATTCGATTTGTAGCGGCTTTTGTCCATAGAGTTGAGGAATTGGGTTCTGTCACAGTGATAATTTCAGAACCTGTACATTCTTCTATAGAGAATAAATCACTCCAGCCGTAGTTCCCTAGATTGTCTTCCAGTCTGACCTGGAAGTCGTTTCCAGCTCCCCATGACGGGTCAACTCCAGTTGATCGTATGTATTCTCCATCGTTCAGCGTCCAGTCTGCATAACTGTCAACATAGACCTGATTCTGATAGAGATCAATTTTCACACTGTCGTATGATGCTATGTTTAGAGGGTAGTTCCACTCTACGCTAGTGTTGCTCTCATAGTGAAGCCAGGTGTCACCGGACACCGGAGAAGTCACAGATATGATCTCAGAGCCGGACAATGGATTAACAGTTACCTGCCAGCTTATACTGTCTTGATAGCCTATAACATCAAACACCATAGAAGTTACTTGAAAAACTCCCTGCTCTGAAAAATTGTGTGTCCAGGAATCTGTTGCAAAAGATCCCGATGCCGAAGTGGTTGAGACAAGAGAATCATTCAAGTACCATTTGAACTCAGAAAGATCAGCATCAGCATCCGATGCTTCCACAGAAAAGTCAATGACTTCCCATTGAGAAATAGAAACACTCTCAGCAGGGGGATTTATTCTTGTCAACACCGGAGCATTGTACACCTCAATATTCCAGGAAATTTCAGCATAGTTCTCTGCGGTATCTTCTATGCGAGCAAGAACTGTGTTTGTGCCGCTGGTGGTGAAGGAATGAGTCCATTCATCTGTATCATTAGTTCCTGAAGCAGAATGTGTTGCCAGAAGATCACCATTCAAGTACCATTTGAACTCGTCAAGATTGCCATCAATATCAGAAGCTCCTGCAGTGAAAGAAATACTTTCACCTGCAGAGATAGAGACGGTTGGTGAAGTTGGAGCAATTCTCCATATCTCAGGATTGTTTTCCTCCGGGTCAAGAGCCAGGACACTTACTCTGTAGTGCTGCATTCCACTGTATTCACCTCCCCATGTCATTGTATGAGAGTGGTGATCCCACGTATCATGTATGTAGACCAGGTTGGATGCATCATCGTAGCCATAGCCAACCATTGAATGCCCCATAACTCCTATTATTACAGGACGACCAGCATCAATTTCTGCTTTGAATTGATCAAAAGTAAAACCCAGAGTATTCCCGTTGTATCCGTAGATGTATTGATTGTAATTTCCATTTGCAGGCAGGGAATAGCCTCTTGATTCCAAGAACAGCCTGAAGCCGTGGCATCCGTCTCTGTAGTCTGGTTCATGACCGGTATAGTCATACAATGGAGAACCGTCGGTGTTGCTAAAAAAGTAAGTCGCACCATCAGAGCATTGCCAGTTATAGTACTGATTGGTTCCCATGTAATCTGCAGTACAATCAGCATATCCGTGTTCTGTCCAATTCCCGTAGTAAGGGTCTTCCGATGAGCCGTAATCGAACCAGTAATCATCAACATGACCTCTGATTGTTAAACCGTCAAAGCCTAAGTGAGTAGCACTTAACGGACACTCTCCATAACCCCATGTACTGTTATTCATGGGAACAACACCACCATTTGCAGGGCCAGTGTACATGTCTGGATATGATCCATTATCGTAATAACCAGCTATCATTGCGGCTGCTGTTGCAGAACAACCGTAACACCAGTCAAATGCCGGAACATTTGCCAGTACATTAACTCCATCTCTGAAAGGAGCCACGGGCACGGTAACTGCAGGTTCCCTGTGGGTCTCCGGTGGTCTGCCGGGGACAACTATCATATCGATAGAATTACCATCATCTCCGATAAATGTTCGAACTAGATACTCGTTTGGGGTAGTGGCTTGTGCTGGAATGGCAAAAAATGAAAGAACCATTAATAGTACAAAGCTGCTATTTCTAAGGCAGGCACAACCTTTACTGAAACGAGATTTGAAAGAACCCAAAATATCAGCCATCAAAGTTACCTCCCTGTCAAAGAAAATATTCAATAATTATATTTATATCAGTAGAACACAATAAAGTCAATAAGGGAGAGATGTTGTATTTCATCCCACTAAGAAGAGGTATATGCGAGCTAATATACATAATAAATAACAATGGTTCTGGAGTACTGATAATTATTGGTCCGAATAAGACCTGGTTTGACTGTCTACCCGTTTCTAAAAAAATGTGCCGCTACATTTCTCTTTGTCAAGAGGTAATTGTCCCATGAGATTCAAGGTAAGAGACAACTTGGCTGGCTGCTTCTGCTGTTTCTTCAGGAATGCCCCAGTGAGCAGGCCATGGAACCTGGGTTGCCGAATAGTCTGTTAGCAGGAGTTTTTTGCGAAGGTTAAAGAATTCCCTGTAGTTCTCCCTGTTGCATTGTATCTCGGAAATAATTCTTTCAGCAAGCTGGTAATTCTCATAAGCCCTCTGTTGATGACCTTCCTCAAGATCAAGCAGGCCAAGGTTTCCAAGAATGTACCACTCATTTACTTTATTGTTCAGTATTCTGGCAATCTTTAGACCCTTTTCAAAATACTCTCGAGCTTTTTCAGTGTTCCCTTGATGTGCGTATAACTTGCCCATATCTGCCAGAGTCATTCCCTCATGCCAGTGATTGCCAACCATTCTATGCCTCACCAGCGCCTTCTTGAAATACTTTTCCGCTGTTTCAAATTGATTAAGATCAAGGCACAAAGTACCAAGCTTAACAAGCACATGACCGGCAAGTCGTGAGTACCCGATGTCATTAGCGATCTGCAGAGCATTCTCAAAGAGCTTTCGTGCTTCACTAATTCGCCCTTGATCAAGATACAAACTTCCAAAATTCAGCAGATTTGATCCTTCAGGATGACAATCTCCAATCTCCCTGAAGATCTCCAGAGCTTTTTCGAAGTGCTTCCGGGCTTCATCCCAATGACCAAGTTGATGATGCATTGCTCCGATATTTCCAAGAACAATCCCCTCGTCACTTCGATTTCCAATTTCTCTGTGTATCTCAAGAGCCTTTTTGTAGAAACTCCGAGCTTCGTCTATTCTGCCCAGTTTGTGCTGTACGATGGCCAGATTTCCCAGAGCAATTCCCTTGCCTGCACGATTGCCTGATTTAGTTTGCATATAAAGAACCTTTTCAAAAAGATCCCTGGCTTCAGTCATGCGCCCCTGGTGATAGTACAGAACACCCAGATTCCCCAAAGTAATTCCTTCGCTTGCTCTGTTACCAGTCTTTCTGTCCGCCATAAGTGACTTCTGGAAAAGATCCTGAGCCAGATCCATATGACCAAGATTCTCCTGTAGAACTCCAAGAGTTCTTAGTACTTGTCCTTGAAAACTGCTGTCAGCAAGTTCCAGGGCCTTCCTGAAAAGCACAAGTGCTTCGTCCATCTGACCAATCGTTTGAAGAAGCTCACCCTTCCTGAGAAGCGAATCAACCATCCATTCAGGTGACTCTGCTTTTTCAGCAATGGTGATCATCTTTTCTATTTCCAGCCCTTGCTCCTCTCGTCTTCCCAGCAGGTTAAGCACATTCTCTTTGTTCCCGAGCAGTTGGTAGAGCTTCTGAAATTCATCGGTATCACTCAGCCAGTATTCCAATTTATCACACAGTTTAAGAGCTGTATTATTGCTGTAATCCCTTATTGACTGCTGCAGAGCCTTCATGCCCCACTCAATTGCCTTTGGGATGTTAGCGGCTTTCTCCCAGTGGTAACACAAAACAGCCGGCATCTGATCTTCAAAGGTCTCTTCAATACTTTCTGCTGCCGCTCTGTGAAGTTTCTCAAGATTCTCTTCAAGAATGCTTGAATACGCTGTATCGTGTACAAGCATATGCCTGAACAGATACTTCCCATCAAATGCATTCTTCTCACTTAACAACATCTGTTTGCGTTCAAGGCCATCAAGCCCGTGTAGAATATCCATGTTACTTGTTACTTTCCCCGCAAGAATGAGCAGTAACTGGAACTGAAATTCCATACCAAGTACTGATGAGAATTGAAGAACCCCCCGCCAGCTATCAGGAAGTCTGTCAAGACGGGATTGAAGCAGACCTGTCAAACTCTCCGGGACAAAAACATTTTTCATTGATTTAGTGAACTTCCACTCATTTTCCTGACTGGCAAGTGTTCCGGATTCAACAAGGTCAAGCACCAGTTCCTCAAGGTAGAAAGGGTTTCCTCTTGAACGGTTCAGCAAAAATTGTTCAACTGCTGGCTTAATTATTACACTGCCTGTGTTACCTATCCCTTTCAGAAGCCCTTCCACAAGAGAAACGCATGCTTCATCATCCACTTCGGCGATCTGAATCTCTGAAATCATCGCTGAGCTGGAGCGAATATCGAATTCAATAGCCGACCCGTCTTCTCGTTCAGGCCGGTATAGCAGCAGGAAAACAATGGGTGTTTCGGTGCAGCAGTTATCCACAACGAATTCAAACACAGTTTGGTCGGATGTGTCCATCCAGTGAAGATCTTCAAGAACAACGATCAGTTTCTTCTTATTTGACAGTGCCTGTAAAAGATTGCGAAGAGCAATTCTGATCTCCAGAGCAATTGTTCTGTTGTCAAGATTTTCAAGTCTGTCGTCTTCCGAATTGATGGAAAGCAATTTGGAAAGGAATGGAGCTGATTTGATGAGTTTTTCTTCACTATTGATATTATCAAGCAGTGCAAGAAATTCATCATAGGTAATACTGCTGCCGGGTGTTATGCCAAGAAGATTTCGAAGAAGTATTGTCCACAGCCAGTAAGGCGGTTGGGCGTAGGAAAGGGTTTGACCTTTCAAGACTATGTAATCTTCTCCCTCGCAGTTCCTCTTAACGAACTCGTGTACAAGGCGTGACTTGCCTATGCCAGCTTCCCCCTTGATTCCAAGCACAATGTGTTTCGAACCTCCCTGGTGATTCTTTACTACTCCAGTTTTCTGTTTTTCAAGCAGAGCTTCCAACCTGGCAATTTCTTTTGTTCTGCCCACAAATAGAGAGTGAATACTGAGAATCTTCAGCTGAGAAGTGGTAGTGCTGTAGTCTGTAATACGGTAAACGCCATCAGAATGTAATTCCCATGAGAACTGATCCTTGCTGGTTTTGTACACGGATTGAGAAGAAAGAAGCTCATTTGAAGCCGTTGTTGAAAGCCTTTTTGCAACGGTGAGCACCTTTCCGTATGGTTCCAGATTATCGGTTTCAGTTTGTTCTACAGAAAGCATCCCGGACGCAACGCCTAGACCAAAATCAATGGAAAAACCCTTTTTACGAAGAACAGTGTTTAATTCGCTGAACCCTTTGAAAAGCCGGATGCCGCAACTGATAGCTCTGTGGTCGTCATCTTCAAAGGCTCGCTTAAGCCCGAATACGCATTGGTAGCAACCTTCCTCATTCCTGTCCAGGTAGCCTCCATAGTTTTTAAGAAGACGCTCTACCAGATTGTCTATAGTTCTGAAGAGGGTGTTCTGTACCGAACCAGGCAGTTCAGAGCGGGAAAATCCTGTATTAATATGCAGCACTGACACTCTTCTTCTCTCTCCGGGCAGAAGGCGTATAGTCTCTTCACTTCCGGTATCCAGACACAGAGAGAGCTGGTTCAGGTCATCTTCAAGAAGAGATGAAAGATTGGAAAGATCAGAAGAATCATCAATTCCATTGAATTCAGTATCTATAATTTTCAGTATCTCAGGAAGTTTGTCTTCAAGAGATGTTTCTGCAATATCATGTACGGGAAGGGTCGAGAGATAGTATTGCATCGATTTGGAAAGCTCAACCTTTTCAATAAGCAGAATAATGATGCTTATTCCTCTGCTGACTGCTCGTTCAATTTCGCGACGCACCTGTGGAGACCTGTTCGCTTTATCAGACAAGATCAATACCATCCACTGAGCACCATCAATGCCATCAATGATGGATACAGCCCAGTCTGCTCCTGGTGGAATATCTCTGGGAGCGATCCAGCAGCGCTGGCTATGAGATTCAAGGTAGAATATGACTTTGTCGGCAACACCCTTATCTGCTGATGCATGGCTGATAAAGATGTTGGGTACCATTAAGATTCCGTCCCGGATTCGTCTGCCGAATCTTCAGGGATATCCCAGTGAACCGGCCAGGGAACTTCATTCTTGGAATATCCGGAAGAAATGAGTTTTCCGTGAAGCTCGATGAAAGCATCAAAATCTTCTTTACCAAACTTTACGTCAGAAATGATCTTGTATGCAAGATGGTAGTTCTCAAGTGCCTTACGGTGATTACTTTCGTGGGAATCAATTAGCCCAAGCCCACCGAGGAGAAACCCCTCTGTTTCTCGATCTCCAACGTCCTTACTTATTCCCAGAGCTTTCTCGTAATAAGTACGGGCTTCTTCCATTTGTCCCTGGCTCAAATGCAGATCGCCAAGATTCCCGAGAAGAATTCCCTCGCTTTTGCGATCTCCAGCTTCTCTGCTTATTCCCAGAGCCTGATTGAAATAAGTACGGGCTTCATCCACATGTCCTTGTTTTGAATGTAGATTGCCAAGATTTCCGAGGACAATTCCTTCGCTTTTGCGATCTCCAACTTCCTTGCTTATCCCCAGAGCCTTCTCGTAATAGGTGCGGGTTTCTTCCATGCGTTCTTGCATTAAGTGTAGATTGCCAAGATTTCCAAGGATAACGCCTTCACTTCTGATATCTCCAACCTCCTTGCTTATTTCCAGAGCCTTACTGTAATTAGTATGGGTTTTTCCCATGTGTCCCTGGCTCCTGTGCAGAACACCAAGATTTGCGAGGACAATCAGTTCTGCTCTGCGAAACCCAACTTCACGGTATATTTTCAGGGCCTTCTTGTAATAGGTACGGGCTTCTTCCATGTACTTTTGGTTCGCATATAGAATGCCAAGGTTTCCGAGGAGAAACCCTTCGTTTTCTCGATCTCCAACTTTCTTGCTTATTTCCAGAGCATTCTCGTAGAGGTTTTGGGCTTGTTCCATATGACCAGTTGTCCAGAAGAATGCTCCCTTTCTATTGTATGATTCTGTAATCCACTTCATTGTTTTTGACTCTTCTGCGAGGAGTATCATTTTTTCAATAACCCGTTCCTGCTCTTCACGCCTGCCGAGTAGATCAAGAACTCTTTCCTTTTGCTTGAGTAATTCGAAAAGGCTTTCGACTTCTTCAGTGGTTTCAGGATTGTTACCAAGCCAGTTTTCAAGTTTGTCAGAGAGGTTAAGGG
>JAOZRM010000119.1:0-1928 GCA_029940175.1 Candidatus Sabulitectum sp.
ATACAAGATGAGTTTGATCTCAGGATGGGGGAGTTCGAGGAGAATTTTGAAGCAAGACTTGAAGAGGCAAAGCATGCAGGTTTGATAGACATCGAAGGCTGGCCACCCAGACTAACCGGGTCGTTCCCGAATTTGAATATTGAGTGGCCGGATCTCGGATCAATCTCATCCCCTCAGTATCAGGTCATTGCAGGAATAGTAGTGGACATGAAGGATCTGATAGATGTGCTTCCTGAGCTTCTTCTCAGAACCGGTGTCACATGGATCCTCGATGTGATGATCATCCCACTTGGTATGCTATTCCTCCTCTACAAACTCGCTCTTCTCTTCACTAATTCTTTTCTGGGTTCCGCCCAGGCAGACAAACTGGAGAAGGCTGTAAGCAAAAGTCTGGAGAAGCATTTGAGAAAATGAGTTTGATGTTTTCATCATGGAAGAATCAAACAATATAGGCGTTTACACTGCGTCATTTCTTGATGCGAGTACACACTCAGGTGAACCTGTTGTGCTCTGTCTTCGTCCAGATGGAATAGTATAATCGGGAAAACAAAACCGAGTCACAGGACGGTCAGGAAATGATATATCTTCTTTCAGCCATCTTCTGCAGCACTGCAATCGCTCTCATTCTGAAGCATGGGGAAGAGCAGAATCACAACAGATTTGTAATTCTCTCAATGAACTACACCATGGCTGCCTCTATCTCTCTGTGGCTTGTTGTAAAAAAGGGGCTTTGGGGCAGTTTAGCTGATTTATCCCCGGGAAGGCTTGTCGATCAACTTGGAGTGAGTAACCCGGGCACCGAAGGCTTTCTGACTGTTGGGAATTCTGCTCTATGGGCACTTGTTATCGGTATACCCACAGGAATTCTCTACTTCCTCGGTTTCTTCTATTACCAGAAGTCCGTTCGGGAAAGTGGCGTTGGCATGGCTGGAAGCTATGCCAAGATGGGGATTCTTATTCCTATGATACTAAGCATGATCTTCTGGAAGGAGTTTCCAGGAGGGCTGCAATGGGCAGGGATAATCCTGGCTCTCACCGCTATTGGTATGGTGAATCTCAGATTTGGCTCTGACAGCATTTTTTCGTCAATCAAGCCTTCTCTTTTACTTCTCTTTCTTTCCTGCGGCGTTTCTGAATTCACCAACAAATTGTATCAGAAATACGGTATGCTGGGGATGAAAGATCTGTTTCTCTTCTTCCTCTTTACGACAGCTCTTTTGATCAGCCTTCTGAAAATTAAAAAAAAGCCCGACATCAGAGAAGTCTTTGTTGGACTTTGCGTAGGAATCCCGAATTTCTTCGCATCATTCTTTCTGATAAATGCGTTATCAAAAATGCCTGCTTCCGTAGTTTTCCCCAGCTACAGTGCCGGTTCGATTGCTCTTATCTGTCTTGGGGGCAGGGTTTTCTACGGTGAACAACTATCCCGCAGGGAAATGACTGCAATTATCATCACAATGGCTTCACTGTTACTTATCAATCTGTAAAGCAGCGGAAACATTGATGTTCAGCTCATATTCATCATCCTTTTTTGTCTGATTTCATAACTTGACAGTTACTCAATGGATTGAGTAAATTAACTCAATGGATTGAGTAATTGGAGATGTATGTACAAAAGAAAAGAATACAGTGCTCTGCTTACGCGCTTAATGGAGTCACCCAGGCGCATACAGGTAGTAACAGGTCCCAGGCAAGTAGGTAAAACCACCATGGTCAGGCAGGTGATGAAAGCCCTTGAGAAAAAGGGTGTGAACACTTTGTATGCCTCAGCAGACTTGTCTGCTTTTGGTGGTGCTGTGTGGATTGAAGAAAGATGGAATGCCGCCAGGATACAGAGCATGGAAACCCGAACAGTTCTGATTCTGGACGAGATCCAGAAGGTTTCGAACTGGTCGGAGATAGTTAAGTTCTTATGGGATCAGGAAACC
>JAOZRM010000119.1:2028-9603 GCA_029940175.1 Candidatus Sabulitectum sp.
TCTATTTCCAAGGATATTCTTATGATGACCAGAGTTGAGAAGCCAATACTGCTAAGAAATCTGTTTATGCTTGCTTGTGAATACCCGTGCAGGATACTGAGCTATACGAAGATGCTGGGTCAGCTACAAGATACGGGAAACACAACAACTCTTGCTCACTATCTGGATCTGCTTCAGGGAGCTGGACTTATTGTCGGATTGAAAAAGTATTGCGGGAGTGTGGTTAGAAAAAGAGGATCAAGTCCAAAATTGCTACCGATGAATACCGCTTTGATCAGTGCGGTGCAAGGAATTAACATGAAAACACTGAAAGAGAATCCACAAATTAGAGGCTGGTTTGTTGAGGCGGCAGTAGGAGCATATATCTATGGTAAAATCAGCGGCAATCCGGAAGAAAAGCTGAGTTACTGGAATATCGGAGATAGTGAAGTTGATTTTGTTTACAGAAGAGGAAATGCTGTTACAGGTCTGGAGGTGTTCTCCGGAACGCGGGGACACACCCGCAGGGGCATGGAACTGTTTAAGCGAAAGTTTCCTTCATCGACAACTATTCTCATTGGGGGGGAGGGTCTACCTGTGGAGAAGGCTCTTTCAATGGATCCAGCCGAATTGATTTAAGTATCTAATCCCATGTAGAATTATTTTTTCCTGCAGACAGTGAGTTTTTTATGCTACTCATTGAGGATTATGACTTTCCTGGTCACTTCGAAATCGAGTCCTTCAACACATACGGTGTACATTCCTGCGGGGAGCCTGTGGTTCGGGCTGAGGAGAATATCTGTAGAGCCAGATTGAAGTTCCTCTGTGTTCTGATCCAGTACAACTCTGCCGTCTATGGAGAACACTCGAATATGTAATCCCTGTGGTAGTGCTGAGAGCAGATTGAGTGTTAATTCAATACTTCCCGCTGGAGACGGTATCAGAATGGATGAAGTATGTCCGGGGAGCAGTGTCTCTTCTGCTGAAGCCGTATTGTTGGTTTCATCTGTCTCAATGTATTCATTGTAGGGATCAACGATCACGGTAACAGTACCAGTTGCCCTGGATGTCATCGGGATTTCCACAGCGTGGGTTCCGTCCAGCAAATCGATCATTGTGGAGCCCAGTAAGTTTCCACTGCAGAATGCAGCAATTTCTACAGATCTCTGCCGATTCAGTGGTGCAGATATTGGTATATCTGATTCAATCCTGGAGGA
Source organism: Candidatus Sabulitectum sp. (assembly GCA_029940175.1). Taxonomy (GTDB): domain Bacteria; phylum Fermentibacterota; class Fermentibacteria; order Fermentibacterales; family JCC-6; genus Sabulitectum. The sequence goes on from JAOZRM010000119.1 coordinate 3,225, forward strand.
CACTGCGGGGGTATTCTCATTGTGATGAACCCTTGTACTGACTGTGTTGTCAGTGAGTTCGATTCTTTGTGATTCTGATACAGCAGGTATCGGATTCTCTTCAGTATCATTTGCGCCGGTTATCTCTATTTCACTGAGAATAGAAAAACTGGAGCTGTTTCGCGTGTTCCGTGTTGAATATGAAGAATTATCTGAAATACGGAGGTCGAAACCACTATTCCCATTCCTGTTTCCTGCGTTATAGAAACCGTTACGATGGGGGTTGTCCTGGTACATGTGCCAGCCTTCACTGGTGTAACTGCCGTCCTGCCAGTCATAAAGAGAGGCATGTCCGGAGTAGTCTATGTATAGGATCTCGGCACTACCATCACCGTTAAGATTACAGATTGCCGGAGCACTCCAGGCTGCGTCACGGGTCCAGCCGGGAAAGGTTTCTATCATTGCTGAACCATTCTGGAGGTCATGACCACAGAGCATTGAGGCAAATCCTGAAAATACTGTCATTTCTCCTGATCCCGCAGTGGATGTAAGACCAATCACCGGTTGTGATTTGATATCTGATCCACCATTTCCCATAATGGGATTGTATCTGATAGAATCACTCATGAATTCCTGGGTGCCGTCAGCAAGATCCCAGGCAAAAATATAGCCCTCTGAATCGTATTTACCGCCATTAAGAGAGTAAACAACTTCAAGATCTGAGTCACCGTCCAGATCACCGATTGCCGGACCCGGCATGTTGCCGAATGCGTCACTGCCGGTGAGCCAGTCTGTCTGCCAGAGAAAGGAAACATCAACGGAATACCCAGACTCAAGGGTGTATGCGAAAACTTTTTTAACTAAACCGCTCGTTGCATCGATCTTTGCTGCACCGGTTATGTAGTAAATTCCGTTCTGCTCAGCAGCAGCAAAAGTACCGAATGTTCGTGCATATTCACCTTCGGTGTCCAGTTCAGGCAGACCGTGTGCGGAGATGGTCAATCCACCATCATTTTGAAAATCGATGATCTTCAGGGCAGTTCCTGTTCCACCAGTACCATAGACAGTTAAGATAAGCTCTTCAACACCATCTTCATCGAAATCAACAGCATTGGGGGAGTTGTAAAATCCACCGATTGCGGGGATTGGAAAATTACTGTCGAAGTTGACCCAGCTCTGACTTCCAGAGTCATATCGCCAGACATAAAGATGTGGAATTCCACCATTGTTACCTTTTGTTCGAAGGGCGATTTCAAGAGGAGTGCTGCTATCTGCCTGTAAAAGAACCGGGGTTCCAGCAATATTGGGCGAGGCTAACTCTTCATTAACCTGAGAGGTTGCAATTTCAGTTGCAGCCCATCCCAGACCGGAATCATCGTATAGTAGGATAGCAACTTGCTCCTGGTCAACGACTTCAATTTTCCTCTGGCAGGCAACAACTATTTCCAGCTGAGAATCACCATCAACATCGCCAACAGCGCATCCAAGAAATCTGTCGAAGTCGAAACCAACAGGAGGGTAAATCGCCTCATAGCTGCCGTTTCTCTCCATGATGTACACCACGCCGAAAGAAGAGGCGACTATAATTTCGTCTATACCATCCTGGTCCATGTCTGCAATTACCGGTCCGCTGCCAGGTGATCCCTCCAGTTGAACAGGCCATCCATCAACGGTGGGGCAGGTTGTGAAGTTTGAGATGGAAGACCTCCTGCTTTCCCTTCCGATGGAATCAACGGCTGTTACTTCAATTGTGTATGCTTCTCCAGGTAGAAGATCGGTTACACTGATTTGATCAACTGGTACCGGTAAAGGGTAAACTCTGTAGTTGTCAACACCATTATCGCAGTAGATATAGAATCCTTCTGCTTCAAGACTGCCGTTGTGTTCCCACTTAATGCTGATGAAATCCCTGCCAACTTCAGTGGTCTCCATGAATATAGGATTAGCGATGGTCTGGTTTTGGAGTTCATCGATCAACTCAACACTCATCTGACGCGTGGGAAAATCACCGCCCTCACTGCTTACTGAAATATCAAACCGGCAATTCCGGAATCCAGGCAGCAACCAGTTTGATTTCCTGGTTGCAGGAGTGACAGTGAGATTTATCACTCCACTTAACTCTGCAGTCTCATTGGACTCAAGAGCTGGATATGTTAGAATGTTAGCTTCAAATGGTTCATCAGGGAAAATACTGCTAATTGTGATTGTTAAATCGGAAGCTTCTCCCTGACCGATATTTGCCAGGAGCATACTGCTGAGTTCAATCTCTGCGGTTAGACCAGTAGAGTTGTCTGCTGTTGGAGTCACAAGGGGCATTGCGTACATTTCTGAGTAAACAGTGAGAAAAAGAGGTGATTCCCATTCAAGGATTCCGAAAGTACTGTTGTATGAGAAAAGAACGCTGAATTCTACTACAGAGTAGTTTGCAACATTCGGGTTCAACACAATGGTAAAATGGTCTGATGACTCCTCGGTCTGCTCAGGGGCCATTCCCGGGAAATCAACCTGATCATCAACAATCAGTTCAACGTGTTCTTCTCCGGAAACAAGAGTCAGTTCTGCCGTGATATCCCATGCAGAATCGCCGCCACTGTTTTTTGCCGTGAGGTAGATATCAACTTCTTCACCGGGATTAGCTGTCCCGTCTCCCTGTGCATCTGCAGTGAAGCCCTCAAGATATATGATGGGGATACTGGCTGGAAGAATTTCCAGTTCAACTTGATCCGGGATGTAACTGGCCACTGTTGTCTCAACCTGATTCAGTTGTGTGCGGCGCTTAACAGCAGTAATCACAACTTCCTGACCACCGCTGCCATCAGCAACACATACATCCTGAAATGTAACCTGACCCATGGAATTTGTTTCCAGTAATGAGAACAGTTCATCCTTTTTCCAGAGGCAAACTGTTGCGTTCTCCACAGGATCACTTCCGTCAGTAACAGTTACCGATACATCCGATGGTATTCCCTCTTGCAATGTTACTCGAGGCAGTGAGATAGACAACTGTTCAGGATCATCCCGCCAAACGTACATCAGAGGAGAACCAAGAAGGTTCATGTGTATGAACGAGAGATCGGTGAGGTTCTTTGAAGATCTGTTAGCTTCACCAAGATAGCTTAGAGGCCAGTGAAGGGATTGGAATGCAAACTGGTCACCAATCCATCCCGTGTTGAAAAGGGCATCGAACAAAGCATAAGCAGTGATCTTCTGGGAATGCAGACCACCTCTGGAATTTGCAATAACAGCCACCATGCCAGTATTACTGGTGGTTAGCAGCCCTGCTTCGGAAAAGGAGAATGCACCATCAAAATGGCCAGTGTCGCATCCCAATGTCCAGAGGATTGAAGGTCTGTTGGTATTTCCCATGGTTGAGAAATCAGAGTCCCACATGTACTGTCCGAGAGTTCCCTTGCCTGCAGTAGCAAGCTTATGTATTTCAGAATGGTCAGCATGAATGATGAATCCGTATCCCTGGTCGAACTGGTTAACGGCTGTATTACGGCAGAGGCCCTCACCTGGAAGTGAGTGTGGGTAGTACAACTCAGTGGGATAATCGAGGTACTCAGGGATTGCAGCAGACTTCATCAGTTGAGTTACCAGATCTATCATGTCGTCAGCGCCTGTTCCTGATGGATTATTGGAACCTAACAGAAGAACTTTCCTGGCAAAATCACCTGGGTAAACTTCGGGTTGCTCGTAGATCTTTAGTTTTGTAAACATCAGATCTATGTCATCACTTGTGTTTACGGGCCATCTGCCGATACAAAGGTCCAGGTAATTTGTGGATGATTCTGCAAACCATTCAGAGCCATTGAACGACCAGTTGCCGTCTATGTCCGCATAGTAGTCGTCTGAAGGTAGCTGGTAGGTTGGGAATGGTCTTGGAATATAGTCCCAGCCGTTGCATTCCCTCACAGGCACAACTTCATCGTCTCCACCAAGTAGAACTGCCTGAATACCCCATTCGATATGAGCATCACGGATGAAATTGCGAATTTTCTCTGGTAGATCAGTTCCGCTGTAGAACTGGTTTATCCATTCAGAGGTTCGCACAACAGTGACGATCCCCTGTTGTGTCCGATATTCAGCAACTTGCTCAAAATCACCTGCAAGTTCTTCACTGGTGATTATTACCATGTCTACTCCATCTCCTTCTGACGAAGGAGACTGTGTGACTGCGAGACTGGTTGTTCTATTACTGAAGGAAATGGACACCGGTTGCTGATAACCAGTAATGTTAACGGGATTGGAGACCAGGCTGACTATACCCCGTTCTCTCATGGCTGCACTCCACTCCGTCTCTCGATTCGGTATGATCTGTTCAGATTCCGAAGGTGCGGTTCGCACATCGAGAGTTAGAGAAGTAAGAATGTATAGAGCACTGTCAGCAGGCAGAAATTTTATCGCTGTACCGGTGAGAGTAGCAACTGAATAGCCCATGGCTGAGCCCTGTCGCGAAACTTCCACCGGTTGCAGTGGAAATGCTGAACAGGAGTTGTAAACTTCTAAATCAGGAGAAGTAAAAGAAGTATCTGAGAGTAATCCTGATTGAGCAGGATACAGGTAGTACTTTCCGGGAATTAACTCCCATGTGGATGACAGAACTTCAATTGAATCAATTCTAGTGTCAGGTGGCAAAAGGAATGTTGAAGAAACCCGGGGAAGAGAAGGGAGACCGGCAAATTCAATCCCGTCAGAGGGAAGGGAAAATCCTTCCAGTGAGATCTTGTGGTACTCAGCTCCACCTACCGATATTGTGTCTACTGAAAGATCGCCGGGAGTAGAAGCACAGGTAAATGCAATGTCAGATGAAGCGAAACTTGTGGCAATCAATAGGAGTGACGCAATATACGAAAGCATGGTTTACCTTTCTCTGTACCTGACCAAAGATATTCTACAAATCAAAAAGAATAAATATACAATCTATTGAACTTCCTGTGATCAGGAATATCTCATTATACTGACCCAGTGCCCATCTCTATCTTTTTTTGGAGAACACTGGAAGATACACAATGATAATGAAAAGGTTCACCCCCCCCCTCTAATCTCCAGAGATTCCATCTCTCCTAGACACTGGTATTCTCTCCATGCATAGTTTGGTTGATTCAGTTAGTTTTGCTCTGACTATTTTCGTGGACACAGAGAGAGGAAGCAGATGAGAAATGGTTTGTCAGGTGACCGGAGAAGTCAATTCTCTCTCCATCGTCTGGAGGGATTGACTGACGGGATTTATGCAATAGCAATGACACTTCTTGTACTCAGTCTGCCCCTGCCTGAAGTTGGAGGGATCAGTTCAGAGGGTGACATAACAAATCACTTCAAGGAGTACATTGATCTTTTTGGAAGTTATGCTCTGAGTTTTCTTCTTCTTGGTAATTTCTGGATTATTCAGTTGAAGGTATTCAAGTACATCAAAGCCAGCTGTATACCGCATCTATGGGCAAACCTCGGGGGTTTGCTTGTTGTGTGTCTTATACCATTCACATCTTCACTCATGGGCTATCATAATCATACCTTTGCGGCAAATCTGTTTTTCCATATGAATATTCTTCTTATCTCACTTTTCTTTCTTCTTCAGTGCAAAGTTCTTTTAATGAACCCTGAGACCATAGCGGATAACTATGACAAAGCCGCACTTCGAAGAGTTATAAAGATCAACATGATTCTTCCTCTTGTATCTATCTCCGGTGTGGTGATATCCTTCTTCTCACCAACCTGGAGTACTTTTCCTTACATTGTTGTACCGTTCGTAACTATTCAACTGAGGAACCATATCCCGCTTCAATCAAAGGAAAGTAATGACGATTTGTAAAAATTCTGGCATCTTCGTAGCGATCTCTGCAATGATTGCTCTTATGAGTTGCAACTACAATCAAGTGGATGACGTCACAGACTCTGCTGTCACGGTGGATACCCTGGTTTTTGCTGATACAGTTGGAATTCTCATGGGAGACAGTAATTACGTGTTCGGAACACTCAGCACTGTGAGAGTTATTCCCGAGGGAATAGTCGCGCTTGATGGAATTAAATGCAGAGTTTCACTGTTTGACTTTAGTGGTGAGTTAATCACATCGCAAGGCCGGCCGGGGGAAGCGCCCGGGGAGTATTCACAACCCTGGGCAATTTGCCGCCTTCAAGGTGGAGAATACTTCATCTTTGATCACGGAGCACAGAAAATGACCCTTCTTGACTCATCCCTGAACTATCTGAGCAGTTTCAATGCAACCATGCGGGTGCCACTGAAACTGGTAGCAGGAGCAGATTCCATGGTGGTGATCAAAGAGATAGTAATACGATTCGATGATGAACAGCTTCTTGCAGGTTACAGGATTTACTCTTTGAATGCATTTTCAGGCCAGGAAGGTTATGTGTACCGGGATTGTCAGCTTCCAATGGGGGT
>JAOZRM010000293.1 GCA_029940175.1 Candidatus Sabulitectum sp.
TGTACTACCTCTTGGCACGCCCGAAGGGACTCGAACCCCAAACCTTCTGGTCCGTAGCCAGATGCTCTATCCAATTGAGCTACGGGCGCACCGCAGGAACGCTATTCTAGCAAATTCGGGGCAAATGGTCAAGGATGCTTCAGTTAATAAATCTCTTTATACAGGATTGTAATGGCTTCTCCTGAAGAGAGTTCAAAGCTGTCGATGCCCGGATCGATATCGGCTCCCCGAGGAAGCCTGTGGGGCCATTCTATTCTCCAGTTCATAGTTGAGTCCGTCAGTGATGTAGCCTCCAGGAAACAGTGGTACTGGCTGGGCATCTGCTGCCAGGTAAGATCCAGTTCTATCAGAGAGTCTGCCGGGAACCAGATGGTATCATTTCGCTGATAGATGTCTTCTGTCCAGCTTTCTACTCTGCCTGCGGCAGGACAGTAAACAGCTATCATGGGATTCCAGCGACCGTGCACCGGCCAGCCATAAGTAATGACGGCTTCCGGTGTACCCGCAGAGGCATCCCACCATGGGATGGGGTTGGTCCCGGGTCTCACTGTAATTCTTCCTGTGGCAGTTGTTGTAAGGCTGTTGTCCGGGTTAACAAGCCTTATTGTGTCTGCCTGCCATGTCTGTGCTGTTGTGTTGCTTAAAAGGGCTGATGCGTAAATTCGTCTATTGCCCCTGTCTACTCGAAGCTGGTAGTCCGGTATCCATGATAGACCTGAATGGAGGATCTCAAATTCTGCCACTCCTTCAGATTGCGGTACTGCTTGGAAAAACAGAGGATAACCGACTGTATTATTTGCATCGGAAAATCCTGATGTATCTGCCTGGGGATTGAATTTCACGGTTATTGCCTCTATTTGGGGGGCATCCACAGCAATGATAAACTCTGCAGGTTTGCCAGAAGGAAGCGTTCCTGTTATTGTGGCAGGGTCGGAGTCGCTGAATGTTATGGATGTAACATGAAGATCAACCGAGCCAAGACCTGTATACTTTTCGCCGCAGGCACAAAGCAGGAGCAACATGATAATGATAACAATCAACATCTTCTTCATTTCATCCAATCGATTGAGACTGGGTAATATTCCCGTCCGGAAGCAAAAAGGAAAGGTTAAGCGTGCTAGATAAATCCTTCCAACCATTGAAAAGTCTGAAAACAGTGTTGCACCTCAGGTGGCTGGCGCCCTTTCTGACAATCCCTGTACTCTTTGTAGCCTCGATGTTCATTGAGGCCTGGCTTCAGGAATCGGGAATGATTGCCTATATCCCTGTTGGCAAGCGGTCCGTTTTTTCCCTTTGGCGTATTGTCATGCTCACCGGTATGGTGGGCACACCGCTGGCAACCATTTTCCTGTCAGAAGCCTGGGAGACCGGTAGAAAAACAGGAATACATCTCACCGGATATTTTTTCAGCACGGTTATTACTGTTCTTATTCTTGTGGCCACTGCAATGATTTTAGGTTCCATGGGCATTCTTATCCCACTGGGTGGTTCAGCAGGGGTCATATCTCAGATGCTCTTTGCCAGGTGCCTCCTTGCTGCAGTATGGGTGGTGGCAACCGCTACTCTCTGCTCCTCAATAACCAACGGACCTGGTGGTGCTGCCCTGGCTCTTGGGCTTTTCAGCCTTGCGCTACTGCCCGGTCTAACGGGCTCTGCAATGAGCTGGTGGTTCATTGCTCCCCTTGGAGACATGGTCACAAAGGTTACTTCCCCGGGTATAAACTGGAATGTCTCCTTTGTTGTAGCAGTCCATTCTATTGTTTATTTTGCTGCAGGATTTCTTGTTCTGAAAAAGGCCACACAGCTGAAATAGTCAGTTGTATGGCCTTAGTACAGTGTACTAGCGATGTTTCCCTTTACTCGCTGAGTACCGCCATAGCCACTATCTGCTCAAGAAAGCTCTGCGGGTTTACTTCTGACGGGCCATACATTGTAATAAGAACAGCATATTCATTCCTGAATATTCCATATGCCCTACCCCTGCCCAATACTCCTCCAGCAGGAGAGAAAGTAAAACTTATCTCGGTCATCAGACCGAGAGAAAGAGATCCTCTGGTATCTGTGCCCATACTGCCCTCTGTCCATACAGGAGTGCCAAGATGTATGGATTCTATAAAATCCGGTGGAATAACACTGGAAAGCTTCTCTTCGATCCACAGGTTTTTGTCCTGTATCTGACCTTCTGTCTTCCAGTAGTAGCACCCGAAGCTGATTCCCAGACTGTTGGGCTGGCCGGCAAGAGCACCGCTTTCCTCTGTCATGGTTCCTTCTATCAGCGGGCATATACCTTCAGGGAGGTAGCCAAACTCGATCCCTACCGGTTCAAGAGTGTAAACTGGTTCCTGGTCATTAACCGGCATTGTTAACGTGAGTATTGCTATTGCAATTATTCCCATTTTTGTATCCTTTCGTGAGTGATTGCTTCATTCTTCCGAGAGCAATAGAATAGAAGAGGTATGATCATTGTCAACAGGAGGTACTATGCAGGAAAAGATACTCATTGTGGAGGACGATGTTCCACTCGCCTCTCTTCT
>JAOZRM010000294.1 GCA_029940175.1 Candidatus Sabulitectum sp.
CAGCAGAACTACGCTCAATACTATCGGAAAACAATGTTCTTGTAGTCTGCTGATTCAGGGCGTTGTAACTTATCCCGCCCACCTCTGGATTCCGTGAGAGACGAAGAATCTTAGGTTAACCGTTAACTCCAAATTGATTATTCGTAATGAGTCCACATACGAAGAATCTTAATTGTATGCTCTTTCTCAATCACTTGGTATACAAGTCTGTGCTGAATGTTGATCCTGCGAGATATTGCACCAGATAAATCTCCAACAAGCTTCTCGAATGATGGGGGAGTTTGGTAAGGATTCAGCGAAATAGTATTCAGGAGCGTTTCAGTCTGTTCCTTCAATCCTGAACTTGCAATCTTCTTTGCGTCTTTCCTGGCTTGTTTAGTGTAAACCAGTCGCCAAATCACCAGTCGAGTCCTTCAGCACACTCCTCAAGTGGGGTGTTCATCCCTTCCTCGATGGACTCTCTCATTCCAGGAATACCAAGAAGAAATAGTGTTTCCCTTATTGCTCTCCAGTCTTCCTCGGAAACAAGAACAGCTGAGTTCCTCTTGCCGGCAATCTGGACGGGTTCATGGGACAATGCTACTTCATCAAGGAGAGTGTACAGTTTTTTTCTTGCCTCAGTTACAGTAAGGTTTGTCAAAAGAACCTCCAATCATTACGTACGGAATATCGTACGAAGCTTGATCCATGTCAAGTATACCCACTTTCCCGACTTACTGGGATGATTCACTGAGAAAATAGTAAACTCTAATTGTCGTTGAAACAATCGGTGTGAATTTCGACATACAACAAAAGATGACGACAAATGCAAAATACGAGAAATCTGGAAATTCCAAGCAAATCTGTATAGAAACACCAGCGAATGTTGATATTGTGCTTGGAAGTAACTCTCATTATCATTTATCCAATTAGTACAGATAATCAAAGAAAAGAAATTTGGTTACAACACTTATGAGGCCTACCTTTGTCAAGGGGTAAACTCTCCCCCCTGCAGTTTGTGATTCTGCTTTCATGTATTCAGACCACCGATCTGTCTTCGTTTCAACATTCGGTTGTCGAGTGGCCCGAGGGAACCTCCCCCTCAGGCTCTCAGAGAACCGGACGTGAAAGTCTCCCTTCATCCGGCCCCTATTGTTCAGCCTGCGCATAGAGTACTCTCCAGTGTGCAAACAAGTTTGGCTCTCGTCGCGCTATGCGATCCAGCCATTGTGTTGCTCTCCGACGATGTACCTTGAAACGCTTGTATTTCTTCGTTACCCAAATTACTAGTCTGTAATTCAGGCACAATAACGTAGGGTTCAATGCAGACCTGCAATATCTACCATAGTAATTGATCCACCCCTGTACGACAGGATTGAACCTACGGGCTAAATCTTCCAAGTCCTTGCTCGTCCATTGAGACCAGTGCCAACTTCGCGAAGTCTTCCGGATTGCTTTAGCTGCTTTATTGCTGATAGCAGGAGCAAAGCTGATGAAGTATTTACCACCCTTATTCTTCGATTTTCTGGGTCGAAAAGTGTAACCCAGAAAATCAAATCCTGTGCAGGGGAAATCTCCAGACCGATTGCTATCCTTACAGTAGACAATCTTTGTCTTTTCAGGATGCAATTCCAGCCCAACTTCACGCATCCGCTTCTTCAGCTTCATTTTCAGCTCTTCCGCCTGAGCTTGGCAATTACAGTGACATACTGCATCATCCGCGTATCTCTCAAATGGTATAGTGGGGTATTCCCTTTCCATCCATTTGTCGAATGCGTAATGCAGAAAAAGATTCGCCAGCAGCGGACTTATGACGCCGCCCTGCGGAGTTCCTTTCGCCGGATAAATAACCGAGCCATCAGGCATGGAGACAGGAGCTTTCAGCCACCGCTCTATGTACATAATTACCCACTTCTCATCCGTATGTCGTCTCACTGCCTTCATTAAGAGATCATGATCGATATTGTCGAAGAATCCCTTAATGTCCAAGTCCAGTACCCAATTATTTCTCCAGCAATTTTCCCGCGCCTTACCCACTGCATCAAGAGCTGATTTGCCAGGTCGATAGCCGTAAGAGTCAGAATGGAAATGCTTTTCCAATCCTGGCTCTAATCGCTGCTTTACAACCTGCTGTGCAACCCTATCTGTCACTGTAGGAATACCAAGTGGCCTAATACCACCATCTGCTTTGGGTATCTCTACCCGAAGCACCGGCTTGGGAAAATAACTGCCGGATGACATCCGATTCCAGAGTTTGTACAGATTATTTTCTACATCTGTTTCAAACTCTGCTATCGACTGCCTGTCAACTCCAGCACATCCCTTGTTGGCTCTGACCCGCTTGTACGCCTCCCAAACCTCTCGTTTGGAAATACTAAACGGTTTTGTCTGTTTCAATCCAGTCCTCCTGTTATCAGTGGTTCTCTATGCTTCAACTCAAGAAACTCCAAACCACCTATCCTGTTGCTTTCCAGCTAACGCCGGGACGCCCTCTGTTACAGGCTCTGTTGCTTTCCAGCTAACGCCGGGACGCC
>JAOZRM010000120.1 GCA_029940175.1 Candidatus Sabulitectum sp.
CGACTACTTTGCCGTTGTCAATAGCTTCTGCCACAGTCTGAATAAGCTGGTCTTCCGGCATTCTGCTATAAGGAAGATTGCCTGCAACGAGATAGTCTTCGATCTGCTGATCGGTCCATGAAGGTCCTAGATATGATCCCTTCTGAAGATCATTCACTCCGTCAACTTCTCTGGTACCATCCAGAACCTGGTGCCATGTAAAAAGAGCAGCACCAAGAGCACCGCCTGCATCACCTGCAGCCGGTTGAATCCAGATATCGTCAAACACTTTCTCCTCAAGCAGTTTTCCATTGGCAACACAATTCAGAGCAACGCCACCAGCCAGCACCAGATTCTTTTCGCCAGTTTCCTTTCGAACATGCCTGCCTGTTCTCAGAATGACTTCTTCAGCAACTGCCTGCACAGATGCTGCAAGATCCATATCCCTCTGGGTGAGATCACTCTCCGGTTTCCTTGGAGATCCGCCAAAAAGATCATGAAATTTTCGAGAGGTCATGGTTAGTCCCTGGCAGTAATTGAAATACTTCATGTCCAGCCTGAAACTGCCGTCTTCTTTCAAATCCATGACTTTGTCAAGAATTGTTTTTACAAATTTTGGTTCTCCATATGGAGCAAGGCCCATAACTTTGTATTCTCCAGAGTTAACCCTGAATCCTGTGTATGAAGTAAAGGCAGTATAGAGAAGGCCTAAGCTGTGAGGGAAATGGATTTCCTTTTTTAGATCTATACGATTTCCAGCTCCAACACCCCATGCTGAAGTGGTCCACTCACCCACTCCATCCATCGTGATAATTGCTGCATTACGGAAAGGGCTTGGGAAAAAGGCTGACGCGGCATGAGACTGATGATGTTCAGGGAAAATAATCTTCCCTTCAAATCCGTCAAGAGACTTTCTTATACTGTCTTCCATCCAGAGTTTTTCTTTCAACCACAATGGCATTGCCTTAAGAAAAGAAGGCAGACCTGCAGGTGCAAAGGAAAGATATGTTTCCAGAAGACGCTCAAACTTCAGAAATGGTTTATCGTAGAATGCTATATGACCCACTTGATCCAAAGATATGCCAGCTTCAGAAAGACAATATTTTACTGCATTCTCTGGAAACCTGTGATCATGTTTCTTTCTGGTAAATCTTTCTTCCTGGGCTGCTGCAATGATATCTCCATTAAAAATAATACAGGCAGCGGAATCATGATAGAAAGCCGAGATGCCAAGGATGTAATTGCCTATGGTTTTCCTCCAGGTATGACAGACGGTTGCAAGCAAAATATAAACTCGAAAATAGCAAAGAAGCTGTCCCCAGGCAAACTCCGGAGCTTTCTGTAACCAACACTACTCCTGATCAGGTTTGATTATTAGAACGTCATGAATAGAATTGAGAAGAGTATCAATGCCAAAGGGTTTAGTTATTGAGGCAACAAATCCGAAATCCTTGAAATTGGCCATTACTGTATTATTTGCGTATCCGCTAGCAACAATTGCAATAGCTGAAGGATCAAGTTCATGTATCATCCGAATGGCTTCCACCCCACCTACTCCGCCGGGAACAGTAATATCCATTATTAAAATATCGAATTTATCCTCTGCAATTACCGCTTCTCTGTACAGTCTAAATGCTTCAATTCCGTCTGTTGCTGTACCGGTACGATAACCGTTCTGCTGGAGAATCTCTGACACAACCTCGAGAACAGATTCTTCATCATCCATAACGAGTATTTTTGTCTGTTTCGAGTATCCTTCAAGGACAGGTGAAGTCTTCTCTTCCTGCTTCACTGCTTTCTCTGAAGCAGGAAGGTAGAAGGCGAATACTGAGCCTTTTCCCGCTTCTGATTCTACAGTTACTCTACCGCCATGATTCTTTACAATTGAGTAAACAACAGCAAGTCCCAGGCCGCTTTCCTTAGACTTTGTGGTGAAAAAGGGATCAAATATTCTGCCTTGAATTTCAACAGGAATTCCAGAGCCACCATCCTTAACGCTAATCTTAATATAATGTCCAGGCTCCAGAGGCTGTTTGTTACTTTCACCAGAACTTTCATTCATGGCAGATATCTCAATTGTCCCGCCTCGGGGCATGGATTGAATCGCATTGGTAACAAGATGATTTACAACCTGCACAATTTGTGCCTCATCAATGTTCACAGCCCAAAGATCATCCGGAAGATCATAAACAAGTTCCACTTTCGAGAAAGTTGCCGTGCGGGAACCGACCTTTCGAAGTACTCCCTGAATATCAGTGATCTTTCTTACCGGTTGACCTCCTTTTGAAAATGTAAGAAGCTGCCCGGTCAATTCACTGACCCGTAGAGATGCCTTTTCTGCTTTTTCCAGCTTACCTTGAACTCTATGATCTCCGGAAGCATACACTCTAGCCAAAGAGATATTTCCCATAACTGCTGTCATAATATTATTGAAATCGTGGGCAAGCCCCCCTGCCAGAACTCCGATAGATTCCAATTTTTGAGCTTTCCTCATTTCTATCTCAAGGGCTTTTGTTGAAGAGATGTCCCTGATGATACCGTCAATTGTCTGAATCTGTCCTGCATGGTCCAAAGTGGCGTTTGCTGATACCGAAGCCCAGAAAGGGGTTCCATCCCCTCGGACAAGCTCCATCTCGTAGTTGTCCACCTTGCCTCTTTTTTGCATCTGTTCGAGAAAAAAAGCTCTGTCTTCCGGATTTTTGTATCTTTTCCACACAGGAGTCCCGTAGATGTCTTCAACAGATTCTGCCTGAAACATTCTTACCATGGCGGGATTGGCAGAAGCCACATAGCCATGAGAATTGGTTGTATAAGCTGCTACAGGAAGATTCTTCACAAGAGTTTGGTATCTCAGGGTAGCTATCCTCAATTCCTCTTCTATGGCCATAGATCTTCTTTTTTTCGTCACGTCTTCAGTGAGCACTACAACACTCTCAACTTCACCGGAAAGATTCATTACACTGTAAAATCTTTGATTTATCCACCTATTCAGTTCCTTCAAATAGAAATCTTCAAGGATCAAGTCACCACCTTTTTTATACACATCAATAACTGATTGAGAATCAGAACCAAGATAGCTATCATTCTCATCGAATTTCAGCTCTGTTCTTTTTCTGCTAAGTGCTTCTGAAACTGAATTTTCAGTCATCTCCCAGATCTTTGTCCATTGGGCATTACAAAGAATGAGATTTCCACACCTGTCTCTGACTGATATCCCCACTGGAGATTGATCGATGATTGCTTTATGGATAAGGTTTCCCTGAGAAGTCTCTGCTTCTTTAAGACTCTTCTCAAGCTGAGAGATTCGCTTCAGCGCTGTGTCAAGATCTGTGATTCCAGCATTCCTGCCCATGAAATTCTCCGTTGTAACAAAAGAGTTTGTATGTTGCCAAGCTGCTTAATATATGATACCCGTTGACCAGTTGGTATGTTCCTCTTTTACGGTGTCTGGCAATAAGCTGAAAATGCAGAGAAAACTGAAAGGACCATGTGATGCATCTTCTGATTCTCCTGATTGGACTTATCCCGTTCAATGTTAACTGCGAGTACCCAGGTGATCAGGCGGGCAAAGGAGCAACACTCTCAAGTTTTGGCTGCATGTCCGCTGGAAACACACCTCTGGACGCAAGTGGAAACACCCAGATATTAATGGCGGCATACGACGAGTCCGGACTGTTCCTCTGGACAGATTCTTTTCACCTTGGCCAAAGCTCAGAGATATTTGCTGTTCAATCATGGGACGGCGGTTTGATCTTCACCGGCTCATGGAGCAGTCCATCCACCGGGGTAAATGCACTTGCTCATGCTGTTTCCTCTGACTGCCAGAGAATGTGGACTTATTCTCTTGAGCTGGCAGACCTTGAAACATTTACAACAGCAGCACAGGGAACAGATGGAACCATAGTGTGTGCCGGAAGAACAAATAGCTACGGTGCCGGTGGAAGCGATGTACTAATGGTAGCCCTGGATCAATCTGGAAATGAACTCTGGAAGAAAACCTACGGAACTCCGGGAGAAGAAGCTGTTTACCACATCTCATCATGCAGTGATGGAGGGTATATCCTCGCGTGTCAGGCCATGGATTGGGGTGCCGGACTTGGCGATTACTGGATCATACGAACAGACAGTGCTGGAGACACTCTCTGGACGGGAACTTACGGTGGTGCTGAATTTGAGTATCCATGGCGTGTACTGCAAGCCGGTGAGAACTTCTATGTGGCAGGCAATACTCTCTCTTTCGGTGCTGGCAGTTACGACTGGTGGATACTGAAACTGGATTCCTCCGGAAACATGATCTGGGAGACTGTCTGGGGATTAAAAAATACAGACAGTTGCATGGCTCTTGCCATTCGAGATGGTGAGGCAGTGGTTGGAGGAGCTGCAGAGACTGCTTCCGGTGTGTTTGAATCCGCTGTTGTAATCTTTGATGAAGATGGATACGTACTTGAGGATTGGTATTATGACCCGGGAATGATCAGATCGATTGAAACCCTTGAAAGCGAAGGTTTTCTCATTGGCGGGGTAACTTATGAAAGCAATTCTGCCCTCTGGACCATGTGTACAGACTCTCTGGGAAACAGCCCTGAAATGGGAATTTCACCGGAAATCCGGAGTACTGGTATCTCCCTAAGCCGAAATCCTGTTTCCTCTTCAGTGGAGATAGAAATAGGGTTGGGATCACAGACTGAATCATCCACAATCACCGTCCATGACATTTCAGGAAGAATTGTGGGAACAGCATTGTTAAGAGATGGAAAGACTGTTTTCGATGTTACAAATCTGTCTCCGGGGATCTACTCCATTAGAAGCAGTAATGGTGATACAACAAGAATGGCAGTTCTAAGGTAGCTGATCACTCTGTAGTAAGTGCATGTATGATTCCATCCTCTGATACTTTAAGGTCAAGAGGAAAACCGGGAAGATCAATTTGCTGATCTACAGTGTAAGTGCTGCAATTATAGGAAATAAGTCTGCTTGCAGATTCTCCAATACTGCTCAGAACAAAGGCATGAGTACTGTCAGTCGCCATAGACAAAAAATGAGAATTGCCTGTTATACCAACTTGTCCGTAATACTCAGGCAGTGGTGGAACGTGAACCTGAGAATTGATAACATCAACAATTCCAACTGAATAATCTCCCGGATATCCCTTCACCCCCACAAAAATTGTATCACCTGGTACAGCTGCAAGAGCAAGACAGGGAACCGGCTCATCCAGTATGGTGTTTCTCAGCACACCAGGAGCCAGTATCTCAACAAGATTGATTCCACGGGATGTGCCCAGAAGCATTGAATCAGGATTCTGGCCTGGTTCAAAGCAATTAATTATGAAATACACAGGAACCGATGTGTATGGATAATTGTTCTCTATGGAAAGCTGATACAACCTGTTAGACGGCCCGTCGCAGACAAAAATATAGGATGAATTATCTGGAACTACAAGTTCAATCGGAGACTGACAGACACTGAATTCATCAAGAACTTCACACCCCGGCAGATCGATCTCCAGAAGCTTTCCCATGGAACCAATCAGATATGCCGTTTCCTCAGTTGAGCTGTAAGCCATCTGCGAGTATCCGGCAGGAGATTCAGAACCAACAGTAAATTCTCCAATAAGGTCATAAGTGCCCAGTGAGTAACTGCGAATCATGCCTCTGGTAGTTGCAATCAATAAACCATCCGGATAAACAAGAAGGCTTCTTGCCTCCGGAATGTCTGAGATCTCCCTGATTACTGAAAAATCATCAGGTGATAAAATGTACAGCGCACCGGAGTATGGTAATTCATATTCAGTAAGACCGGTGCAACCAAAAAAGAAAAGAAGCGGAGTCAACACAAAGATGGCAACAATAATGGTGTGCATCCTGTACACTCCAGCCAGATCGATCCGGGATAAAGCAGACAAGTCTCCCACTCCTCTTCAAGCAGATTAATTACCTGTAGTCCTCCAGCATACCAATGGCGTGATCTAAAACAGGGTCTATTCCTGCGGCAAAATCAGATTCTGTGGCTTCCACATAAATGTCAGGAGGTATACCGGCACCTTCAATCCAGTGCTTCTGCTTAGTAAGTATGGTTGTTTGAACCACCCTGGCATACCAGAGATCTGCTATTGGTACATCGTGAAAAATGGAAACGCTGCCTCCAGTGGTATCTCCCACAAGAACTACATTGGGAAAATTTATGAGATTCGCAGTCATACTCTCACACGAACTCCTACTATTCTCACCCACAAGCAGTATGACAGTTCCGGTATACTGACGGGGTCCCGCCGAGTATACTGCAGGTCGAACATCCCAGTACTGATCGTACTCTGGTCCGCTTCTTGATCTGTAGATGGCGCCAGGTCGGGAATGGTCTGTAAATCTTCCTGTGAACTCTTCACCGCTTGAACCTTGATAATACGCCAGTGGATTCATTCGTATATCTATAATAACTGCAGGTACTTCCAGTTCAATACATTCAGCAATGAATCCGTCAATTGAATCAAGTGCAAATGGATAATGATCCAAATCCGGAATTGTGTCCAGAAAGGCATATGGCAGGATTGCCGGATCACACCAGCCAAAACCATGGCTGTAACCTTCACTCCATCCAGCCCATCCGTTTGGCTCCAGATACTGCTCAATCAGAACATCCATGTCATAGTTAGAATAGTATTCACAGGTGTATGGATACACCTCCTCCACAACTTCCCACATATTATCTACTCTAAAAAGAGAAATCGCCGGGTCCTCCAACTCTGCCAGCATATCAGCAATAACTCCTATGAGTTGATCCTGATTCTCGCAGCCTGCCATAAGAGGAAAGTAGGTCCGCCCCATCTCCTTCCAGTCGATTTCCCTGTGGGCAAAATAGGGGCAAAGAGCTTCATACTCCTCGAAGACATTGATAAACCCCTGAATATCTGTTCCAGGTTCCTCTATAGCGTAGGGACTGTGCAGGCAACCAAGAAACAACAGAATTGGCAGACAAAAAGACATTACTCTCGAAGTGGTTACAGTTTTCTCTTTTTTAATTTTCTTTTCCATATCCCTCATTCCTCATTCCTTAACAATAATCCAGAATACTCAAAATAGGGTGGAAGCACTATTCATAAGTCAGTACATAGATGTTACCACTGTTGGATGCCTTCAAGTCAAGAGGAAAACCGGGAATCTCAACTATCTGGTCTATTTGTTTGAAAACATAATTGTAAGAGATGAGCCTGCTGGTAAAGTCTCCTATGTAACTCAAGACATATGCATGCTGCCAGTCTCCACCAATTGCAACAAGGTGATTGGTTCCCTGAATATCGATATTTCCTACAAATTCAATCATCGGTTCTCCCGGGACAGGATCACTGATAAATTGCACAACTCCCACTTGAGATCTGGTAACAGCTACAAAATTACTGTCATTGGGTATTGAGGCCAGAGATTGACAGTGACTCAGACCACTGGCATCTACCACCAACAGATTTGATGGACCATATTCCTCAATAAAAAATGCAGGGCCAGAAGTACCAACCAGTAAGGAATCTGCATACCAGCCAGCCTCAATACAAATTACTTCATATTGCAAATCAACGGATTCAAGCAAACGGTTACTGCGGGTTGAAACCTGGCTCACTGTATTTGTCGGTCCATCACCTACATACAGGTATGGTGGGTTTCCGGGAGCAACGGCAAGCGCAACAGGAAACTGACAGACACTGAAAACATCCCTAACTATACAGTCTGGAAGAGATAGTTCCAGAATATTTCCGGTAGTTCCAACGAGATAGGCTGAATTATCTCCTCCATTTAAGACAATAGGATAATAGCCGGCAGGAGAGGGAGAGCCGACCTGAGCTTCCCCTATCAAGTCAAGGCTTTCAGAATCATAATGGTAAACAATACCTTCGGTGGAAGCAACATAGATATTTCCGGGATAGATTAGAAGACTTCTTGCCCCTGGGATACCTGTTATAGTACTTGTTGTTGAGAGGTCTACCGAGGATATTATGTGAAGCCCGCCGCTGAATGCGTCATCAAACTCAGCAATATCTGTACATCCAGAGAATAAAACTACGCCGACAAGAATACATAGCTGAATTGTTTTCAAGAGCATACAGCTGAGGCAGTTATGGATGAGTTTCCGCAAGAAGCTCCACGAAGTTTCATAATACATCAGGATACTCCTCCTTTGTATGCTATCTGCATTCATTAAGCATCTCAATTGCATAGTCCAGAACAGGATCAACCCCGGCAGCGAAATCTCCTTCTGTTGTTTCTACGTAAATATCAGGTGGCAAGCCTGCTCCTTCTATCCAGTGATTATCGTATGTTAAAATCGTTCTGTACACAGAAGCACAACTCCAGTGATCTGTTATCTGTGTTAAAGAGAATCTCGATACACTGCCTCCGGTAGTATCCCCCACAAGAACCACATTAGGAAAATTGATAAAACTTGCCAGCATGTTTTCAGAACGGCCGCGGCAGTTCTCACCAACTAGAACAATGACTGTGCCCTTGTACTGGGCTGGGCCAGCAGGATAAACAACCGGTCTGTTATCTGTATAAGAGTCATATTCAGGTCCATCTCTTGATCTGTAGATGGCACCGGGGTAGGCTTTTTCTGCGAACCTTCCCATTAGATCACGACCACAGTATGACAGCCCACTGTGGGGATTCATACGGACGTCAATAATGACAGCAGGTACATTGAGAGCAATGCACTCTGTAATAAAGGCGTCCAGGGTATCCAGTACTGATGGAACATTGGGCATTGTGTTCATGAAGATATATGGAAGAAGGGCAGGATCACACCATCCGAAACCCTCGATGTATCCCTGTTCCCATCCGGCCCACCCGTTTGGTTCAAGGTAATGCTCTACAAGAACATCCATATCATAATTTTTCTCGTACTCTCTGGAATATGGGTAAACTTCTTCAATAACTGTTCCTAATTCATCATACTTGCGCAGACAGATGACAGGGTCCTGAAGCACAGTCATCATATCTGCAACAACTTCAGCCATCTCGTCCTCGGTCTCACATTGAGAAGCAAGTGGATAATAGTTTCCCATATGAGCTGCCCAATCCAGCTCTTTGTGAGCAAAATATGGACATCTTTCCTCGTATCGTACAAAAAGAGAAACAAAACCTTCCATATCAGGAGAAAGTACATCGAGAGACTGTGGGCTGTGGAGACATCCAAGAAACAGCATAACAGGCAAAGCAAAACAGATTTTCCTCATGACAAACCTCCCACTTCAACTTCTCTCAGTAAGCAGGAAAAGGATGTTTCTTCTGCGGAGTATAAAGTACTCTCACCGTGAAAGAACAGCAGAAGAATTATTGCAACAGGGCATGTGCTACTCTGTTGTAAGCGCATAGATCACTCCTCCTCCTGAAACTTGAAGGTCGAGAGGATACCCCGGGATATCCGTCTCGTTATCGATAGAGAAAAAACGGTAATTGTATGAGATAAGCCTGCTGGTATTATCACCAAGATAGCTCAACA
>JAOZRM010000295.1 GCA_029940175.1 Candidatus Sabulitectum sp.
CCGGAGTACTCGGATAAGGGAGACGGTACAGTTACCGATGTTAACACAGGGCTGATGTGGCAACAGGGAGTTGACGATAAAATGAGCTGGGATGAGGCAATGGCAGGGGCAGACACCTGCACAATAGGAGGCTACACAGATTGGCGACTTCCATCCATAAAAGAGTTGTATTCTCTTATCCTGTTCAGTGGAACAGATCCCAGCGGCCCTGATCCAACCAATCTAATTCCCTTTATCGATGTTGATTACTTTGAGTTTGACTACGGTGATACTCTGTCAGGTGAAAGACTTATTGATGCCCAGTACTGGTCTTCAACCCAGTACATGGGGTTAACCATGAATGGAGATTCAACGACTTTCGGAGTAAATTTCGCAGACGGCAGAATAAAGGGATACCCGAATGAGGAGGTTGGCCCCCCTGTGGGGAAATTCCTTATGACCTCCTTTGTGAGATATGTGCGGGGTAACGATTACGGTATGAACCAGTTTGTGGATAACGGCAACGGAACAATAACAGACCTTGCTACAGGTCTGATGTGGCAGCAGACCGATAGTGGGACCAGCTGGAACTGGCAGGAAGCCCTTGAATATGCAGAAGATCTGTTCCTGGCAGAGTACAGCGACTGGAGGTTGCCGAATACCCACGAACTGCAAAGCATTGTAGACTACACCCGCTCCATTCAAGAGACAAATTCCCCTGCTATTGATCCTGTATTTAATTGTACCCAGATAACCGATGAAGGTGGTAACCTGAACTACGGCTTTTACTGGACTGGTACCACACATGCAAGTGCAATGCAGAACAACACAGGCATGAATGCAGCTTACATTGCCTTCGGAGAAGCCCTGGGGTGGATGATGACTCCTGATTCCACATACATATTAATGGATGTGCACGGTGCAGGTGCACAGCGGAGTGATCCAAAGTGCGGAGACCCGGAAGAATATCCCTACGGTCATGGCCCTCAGGGTGATGTGGTCAGAATATTCAACCTGGTTCGCTGTGTAAGAAATGCAGACCCAGCCGGCATTGAGGAAGCAGATGCCCCAAAACCCTCCCTTAGCTTAATAGGGAGCAATCCATTCAATGACACAATAACTTTTGCATGCTCTATGCCGGTGCAAGGCTCGTTCGATCTGTCAATCTACAATGCAGCAGGCAGAATTGTTAAAACTTTTACAAGCAGCGGCGGGGAAATGCATCTGTTTAACTGGAGTCCAGGAGAAACAGGACTTAGCGCCGGAGTCTACCTCTGCAGGCTGAGCAGCGAATACGGGCACAGCGAGCTGAAAACTGTGTATTCCGGTTTGTGAGACCTGCCCCTTCAATGAAACAAGTCGCACGGTGCATTCTGTTCTACATCGATAATCCCGTTACCGCTTAAGAGAACAGCTTTGCACCGGTCTCCCTGCTGCTTTTTCAGTGAGGCAATTCCCTTTATCAAGCTCCTCTGTTACCCGATCAGTATCGGAATGAGTTGCTCTTTCCGGTTAGAACGCTACTCTGGTACAGCTTGGGTCGGTTCAGTTGTTTCTGCGACTACTGATTTGTTTTTGGCAGACTGTTTCCTTATTCTGCGTAAGTCTGTTGTCAGTTTGCCTATATACAGCTTTATCGGATTTTCAATCAATGGAGCTCCAGGTATTTCAAAAGGACCAACGATGTCTCCGGATTTCATTCCATTCACTTTGCCATGAGAAAGGCGTGACAGGAATTTGCCCACATCAGCGGCGTTGCGTGCTACTTTGTCCGCGTTTGTATTTTTACCAACAAATTCGTGTATCAGCATCAAAACCCTGTCATGTCCTCTTCTTTCACCTTCACAAAGAATGCCTGCACAGGTTGTCATCAGCTGATAGCGAATAGCGCCAATGGAACTCTCGCCCTTTAGACGACTTCCAAAAAGGCCAGCTACAAGCTGTTCAATTCGCTCTATCCCGTTGGAATTCGGGCTTTTGATCTTTCTTTCCAGTGCATTGCAGAGGGTTTTACTGACTGAATCAGAGAATGCCTCATCTGTGGTTGCTTCCACTCCGATTAAGAATGAGCCGTGTGAATCCACGGTTTCAATAACAAGATCGGTGGTTTTGGGTTGAGACCCGAATTTATCGAAATTCAGCTTTACCTCAGGCTCACCTTTCCAGCTGATCACAGGACCAAAAGCATCATGCTTTTCAAGAAGCCATGAAACTCCTGCAGGTACTTTACCCTGCTCTGTGCTGAGCCATGCTTTTGCAAGCTCCACCGAACCTCGGTTCTCGCTCCAGTGTGTGCTTTTCTTCGGGCCTGTCTGTTCCTGCCATTCATCAAGGTTTGTCAGAATGATACCGTTCTTTGATATGGGCATGAATTACTCCTTTTTATGCTAACTGATCTGGAGTCAGGTAATTGTTACTTGTTTCAATTTTTAAAGTCTAACATAATTCAATAGAAAGTAACGCTGCAAAACTGCCAGCGCAAGAGGGTGAATCTAACGATTACCGGGTGTACAGGTATAGTTT
>JAOZRM010000121.1 GCA_029940175.1 Candidatus Sabulitectum sp.
TCCCATCCTGATTCATGTCACAGGTAGTTAACGGTATTGCACCAGTAAAGTTCGTAGAGATTTGATTCAAAGAATAGTTTTGCTCTCCATCATTTTCAAGCCATGATATGCTATTCGAACTGTACGACGCACATGCAATATCCACATCTCCATCCTGATCCAGATCGGAAGGACTTACGAATGTAGGCCAGGCGTAATTACTGAGAATGGTCACGCCTGTGAAGTTCTCACTGCCGTCGTTAATGTAGAGCCTTATCTGATCTGCTATCCTTCCAGTTGCGATTAAGTCAATATCATTGTCCAGGTCAATGTCCGTGGGATGAATTATGTGCGCACCGGCAAAATCTGAGTCAATGGAGTGGGTGGTGAAATTCATAAAACCATCGTTTTCCAACCAGTACACTACACCAGCGGATCTTGCTGCACAGGCAATATCCATGTCACCGTCATGGTCAATATCATCAGGGTATGCGGTCCAGATACCGCCTGCTGAATCAGAAATGGAATTAGGAGTGAAATTTTCTTCTCCGTCATTCTCCCACCAGCAGATCGTATCGTCACCAAAAGAAGCGCCCAGAATGTCCATCTCGCCGCTACCGTTCATATCTTCAATGTACACCGAGTGCATGCCAGTGAATGAATCAGAAATGACGTGAGGAGTGAAATCACCAGGCAGAGTGTTTTCATACCATTTTATGCATCCGGTGGAATTTGATGAAGCAACTATATCCATATCACCATCCTTATCCAGATCACCTGCCTGAACAAATATTACTCCGGATAATTCAAGGTCAACTATGTGGATCGTGTAGTTTCCATTTTGATTTTCAATCCAGATTACTCCGGAGTCCCATCCTGCAGCCACCACATCAGGGTCGCCGTCACCATCAATGTCTCCAGTATCCAGAGAGATTGCCCCGCCTAAATTCTCCGCCAGGGAGAGTTCAATCCACTGACCGGCACTCTTCGGGCAAAGCACTGCGGCAAGAATGAGTATTCCTGCAAAATGTATTCTCTTTTTCATGTTTCATCACCTTTCACTGACATTGAAATTCACCCCAATGATATTGTTAGTATATAGCAAACAATAAAATAATGTCAAGTGAAAATGCTGTAACATATGTAACAGGAACATGATAGGATTTACGCTGTGGGATCCAGCATTGAAACAAGAGCTCCCTTATCGAATTCACCGTAACCCCATGTTTCCCACAAACGAAGGATCTCATTACGGATTTCATCAATGGATGCATCCCTGTTGCCAAGCATCATGCTGATTTTGTAGAAGATAGCTTTGATCATGTATCCTCTGTAGATGCATGGTGCTATAAAATTGTTGCTCCACACGGCTCTCAACAAGGTTCTCATATCATTTGACATAAAAGAAATCAGATATTCCTTCCTGTCAACTGCAAGAACCAGCAAGTCGCCTTCCCATCCCTCGGTAATGCTTGAAATGAATTCACATCCTTTCAGCTGCATGGGTTTTCTTCCATGGATCAGAACATGCACACCTCTGGATGCAGCTTCTTCAAGGTCTGAAGCGAGCTCAATGATGGGATTGTAATCAGCGTCTACAACGATAGAGTTTCGAGCTTCACTGATGATTTTTCTACTCTTTGCGATAACCTGATCAACAGAGGTGAGGTCGTATACTCCTTCATCAGAGACAGGTGTATGGAGTTTGCCGATCTCGATTTCTATGTCATCGGTGAGGATACTTAATTTTCTGGTCATCTGAGCAGTTAATTCTCTGACTGATACAGCACTGTAAGTCCGACTTCTATTGCCGTCATCCGATAGCAGTGCCCCTTTAACAACCAGTGAGTTGAGGGCTTTGTAAGTATTTGGAGCAGCCTTCCCGAGAATTTGAGAAACTCTGTAACCTGTACTTCCCGGCTCTGAAAGAACGGCCAGGTATACTTCAGCTTCCAGACCGGACAGCCCTAGTTTCATCAGCATTGATTCAAGTGAACCTGTCATCTGCTACCTCCATTGTTTGTCGCAGGTAAATAACACTATCTTTCGGAATGGTCAATAACTTAACTGAAAGAAATGGAATTATGAGGAGCTTTGTTTTACTGTCATTGCTGGTTGCCTGTACATCTCCTGAAGCATATGGGGACATTCTTTCCGTACTCCCTGTTTCCGGGGAAGGTCACTATCTTGTTTCCTCTCAAAACACATCTGATTATGAAACTGCAATTTCCATAGGGTTGCTCTCGCAGGAAGGCGAGCTTCTGTGGGAAAGGGAAAGTGTTACTGTTCGTGGTGATGCCATCGACGCTTCTGCATGCCCGTGCTTTGACGAAGGATTTTTGACAGCTATTGCTTTTGGAATTGGTTACACTGACATTCTTATCACAAAGTGGAGCACAACCGGGGAAGTTCTTGCATCTGACACCATTTCATTTTTCTGCTATGATTCCCCGCTGGATCTTTTCCAGTTCAAAGATGGCTACGTGCTTATGTGGGACTCCTGGTCCAGCCAGAGGGGGTTACATCTGGCATTGCTTGATGAGAACGCTACTGTGATTGAAACCGTCTTTGCTGTTGAAACACTGCACCCTGGACCTACTGCTCTCACAGTAGATAATAACTCTTTCGTTCTTGCTGTTTCTCCAATTTTAGCGATTGATAGTCCTGAATTGACCAGCTACTCTTCAGTTCACGATGTGATCTGGTCGCAATATCTTCCAGTGAGAGACGACGACTACCCTGATTTTGCTTATGATGTTTCATACGCACCATCAGGAGAACTGGCAGTTTTGTGGAACACAATGGCAACCGGTGAGCAATCAGCTAGTTATTGTGTCACTGTACATTCTCAAGAAGGCCACATGCTGGAGTACTATTCTTCTCCAGTATCTGTATTCACCGGTACCTCCTTTACTGGTTTGAAAGCGGGAACAGAGCTGGTGCTTATGGGGCACTCACCCGAGGAGTCTTCTTTCTGGATCGCATTCACTGATCTTCAGGGAGAGCTCATTGAAAAACTGTCGGTGAACCTGGATTTCATACCACATGGAATCAAGTTTCTTGATGATCAAAGTTTTCTTGTCACTGGTATTGAAGACGGAAGTGATGAGATAAGTCTACTTCGTGTTTCAGGTGCAGGCGAAATCATATGGGTATTTACAGATAGATAGCTCTGAGCAATTGACCTGTTTCCTTACAGAAGGTCCTCGTATCTGAGAAGATATTTATTCATTCCTGTTTTTCTAAGAAGAACCCGTACAACGAAGAATGCTGTAAGGGCAGTCATTCCACCTGCGAGCACGTCGATCAGATAGTGATGGTTACTGTATACTGCGCCGAACCACATTCCGCAGGTTACAAGAAAAAAGACAGCTGTAAGTATCCGGTTCTTGAGCTGAAAACTTGCCAGCAGACAGGTTACAGGATTAGCTGCATGAAGAGATGGAACTGCAGCAAACACATTTGCATTTCCACTATAGAATGTTTTAAATATTGGCCAGCCAACAAGATTGTCAAAATTGCCAAGTCTTGAAGCAATACACGGCGTGTCTGGAAAGAACTCAAAACCACAGGTCATCACATACCATGGTGGTGCTGCCGGATAGAAATAGTATATCACAAATCCAATAATATTGGTCAGTACAAACAGAAAGACCATGTTGATATAGAGATCTTTTCTTCCTGTAAAGTAAAGGTACATCGCAAATCCCAGAGGCATGGGAACCCATGTCATATAGGAAATTCCCGAAATGAGATCGAACACCTTGTGCTGATGATGAGCAAAAAACTCGTTCAGGGTCAAAAGTTGACCATTCAGGGACACACCGAAGAATTTCTTTTCCAGGAGATACAGGTCTTCAATGTGAATGGTATTGAATGTGTAGTTTGGAAATGCTCTTAGAGAGTCATAAATGGTGATGTATATGATAAACGGGCACATTGCATAAAAGAATCGGCGAGTCTTTTCGTTGTAGAAATAGAGGAATGCGAAAAATGCATAGCTGATAAGATGATCCAGACGTACCTCAATTTTGAAATACATCCAGGAGAAATAGAGCAGGCTTACTACAAGCGCACTTATGAATTGCTTTTTTGTGGTCATGCTTGTAATTTATGCCTCTCATGGAACCAGAGAACGGTCTTCCTTATTGCCTCTTTAAGATTGACCACAGGCTCAAAACCCAGAAGATCTCTGGCCTTATCAATGGAAAAACTGTAATCGGTGCCTGCATTATACATTCGATACCTGGTGAGAAGAGGTGCATGACTCGATCCTGCCAGTTTATAGATTCCTTCTGAAATCGAGGCAAGAAACAAACTCAATCCAAGAGGAACAGATATCTTCGGATGCGGAATATGCATCTCCTCGGCTATTGCTTCAGTGAATTGCTTCCAGGTGATATGCAGTCCATCTGTTATGATGAATGCCTGACCGGGAGCATTTTCATGGATAGATGCCAGATAGACTCCATGAACAAGATTCTCAACATAGGTCGGGCAGGTAAGACTTCTGCCTTTGCTGATGTAAGCGATCTTACCGGATATCATGGCTTCAATATATTTTTCCATGAATGTGTGGTCTCCAGGACCAAAAACATTACCCGGTCTGATGGACGCTACTTCAATGTTGTGTTCTTCTCCAAAGTTCAGAATCCAGTTCTCCGCTTCCAGTTTGGAGATCCCATAGTTGAACACCGGATTCTTCATGTGATGCTCGGATTGTGGACTCTTGTGATCGAATCCGTGAATGGCAGTACTGCTCATGTAGACAATGCGGTTTACTCCATTTTTCAGGGCAGCTTCTGCAATATTTCTGGTGCCTTCAAGGTTAATCTTTCTAAACAACTGAAGAGATCCCCAGTCTGAGGCAAGCCCGGCATTGTGTACCACAACATCAATGTCGTGAAGAGCTTTCTCAATGCTGTTGTAATCGGTCACATCGCCATATTTCAGGGAAACTTGCATATCAGATATCAGAGTCAGATCAGAAGTCTTTCTAACAAGACCATAGACCCTGTGACCCTCTTCAACGAACTTGCGAACAAGGTGTGAGCCTATGAAGCCATTAGCGCCGGTGATCAGAACATTTGACATTTGTTACCCTTAATAAATTATGAAAAGATCTGTGAATATACCAAGGGCAGCATGAAGAAGTACAACAATCCAGATGTTTTTTGTGCGTAACGCAATGACTCCGAAGATGATACCGAATGGAATAGAGCCTATGATCTCCGGTGTTGGTTTACCGATATGTACAAGACACGACGATATTGTCTGTATTAAAACAGCCGCTGGAGTGCCGTATTTGTCTTTCAGACCGAAAAGCAGAAAACCCCGGAAAAAGAACTCCCATGGCAGGTAATAAAGAAAGAACAGTCCCAGAAAGTATACCGGCAGCATCTGCTGATTCTGCAGAAGTACTCTTGGAAGAGGATATTCTGTAAGAACTGTTGACAGGGTAGATGCATAGTACGCTGATGGAATAACAACAACAGCAAGCGTGGCTAGAACCCATAACAGGTTCTTCTTAACACCTCTCAGGGAGAACAGAGAGAGTAAAACACCTGATCTTCTGCTGAATAGTGACATGAGCACAGGGATTACCAGCATCAGAACAAAGAATGAAGAATACTCCAGCAGATATGCATATACTTCACCGTTGACAATGTTACCCAGAGCAGGGAAGTAAACCATAAAATTCTGAGCTTCAGTATAGCATCGGTATATGGTTAGAAGAATTGGAGCAGAGACAAGCAGGATATAGTAGTAATTGCTTGCAGAATCATATTCGACACCAGCAAGAATACCTTTTATCCAGTTTCTGTACTTGTTTTCTCCACTCTGATTCATATCTGCTCAGTCACCATTTCCTAAAGGAGTAGTATTTTTGCTGTTTCCGATCCGGAATCCCAGCGGTAATTAACGAAGAACAGTGCTTGTGGCAGCTCTTCAGCGTTGAACTGATATGTGTGCTCACCTCTGTCAAGATTGCCCTCATGGAGGATCTCAAGTTTTCGTCCGGTTACATCAAACACAGCTATATCAGCCATTCCTCCAGAATGGTTCACTACTACTGTATTCCCCATTACATTCACTGAGAGAGAAATGGTATTTGATTCATCCTCCTCCTCAATGCCGGTGTAGCTGGTAGAGATGTAAACCTCAACTGTGTCTGCAGAAGCTGGAATTGAACCCACATAAACCTGAGTATCAGCACCTGTGTATTTCCTGCTGTCCGGGATGGTCCAGTATGTGAATTCAGTGTTTGATGTGCTTCCGGGATACGGGTCGCCGTCATCCCCTTTGTTAGTGTTTCTCTCCATATGCCACTGTCCGTCTGCCTGTTCAAGAGCCACCATATAGTGACCCTGGGTTGTGTACCCCGGGTACCATTGGTTGTCGTTTGAGTTCTGCTGTTCGTCCACATGCCAGATAAGTACGCCCTGGGAAGGAAGAGCCTCGTCCCACCCGATTTGTCTGCGATTTTCCAGGATGAAATACTGGAAACTGGAAGATCCATTGGTCCACATTCTGTATGCAGCATTGGAAAGCTCTATTGCAGGAACCTCGTACGTTCCCGGCTGTGTAACTTCGATGTAATCCATTATGCCCAGTTCATGCCGGCAGTATGGAGAGAACTCTGCAGGGCTCCATCCACCTCCGTTGTAAACTCCGAAGGACATTATGCCCCAGTTGCCAATTCCGTTTGAATCGTAATCGTAGTCGTAGAGATCCGGCAGACCAAGTACATGTCCGAATTCATGGCAGAAGACAGCTGCGGATTTATCTCCGGGGTTGGTATTGTACTCGTTCTGTACGCTGAAGCTGTATACCTGAACACCGTCAACACTCAGAGGGTTGGAAAGACTCCAGGCATGTGGCCAGATCATTTGAGGTGTTCCGTCGAATTGACCGGCATACATCAGATTGACTCCGTCCACGTACCCGTCTCCATCATTGTCGTACTGGGAAAAATCCACTACAGGATCAACCATTGTGCAGATCGTTTCAACAAGCCCCTGACTGTTCTGCGGATAGGAACCCCAACCGTAGTTGTTGTTCACATAGTATTCATAGGTTTCCGGTGCTCTGTTCCAGAGAGTTGTGCTGGGCCAGTCAACGGTGATTATGTCTATCTGTCCGAAGGAGACATCATTGTAGTAGCTTGTCAGTGAAAATGTGTCCTGAGCAAATCCCATTGAATCAAAGTAGACAGCCGGGGTTAGTGCCTGGTTGTCACTGAAATCCACCAGCAGTATAAGAACTTTCATCTGGTCGTCACCCAGTGCTGAAGCAATAGGGTTGTGCGCACCGTAAATGCCATTAGGTGAATCAACTCCCCTGGTTCTTGCATTCATGTATGATTCAATCCAGGCAAGGTGTTCACTTGAGGGTTGGTCAAACATCCCGGGGGATGGCGGAACTGCCTGG
This sequence comes from Candidatus Sabulitectum sp., assembly GCA_029940175.1. Lineage (GTDB taxonomy): Bacteria > Fermentibacterota > Fermentibacteria > Fermentibacterales > JCC-6 > Sabulitectum. Next base: position 7,411 of record JAOZRM010000121.1, read on the forward strand.
GCTGCAATGGCAGAAAAAAGCAGCAGGAACATGCAGATATTTTTCATGAGGGTCTCCATTCGCTGTAGTTATGTACTTTACGATTATAATACTGATTCCGGTGGTGGAAGTAAGGAAAATGTTTAAGGGGTGATAATGTTAGAACTTCTTGATAAAGTGAAAGAAAACAGAGATTCTGCGCTGTCAGAGATTGCAGAAGCTGCCGGTAGAGCAGGAAGACAACCTGAAGATGTATCAATAATGGCTGTAACGAAGACCCATCCAGTTGAATACATCTCTGCTGCTGTGAACTGTGGAATCCGGCACATAGGAGAGAACAGGATCTCTGAAGGTGGGAGAAAGATCAGGCAGCTTGGTTCGGATTATGCAATCTTCCATGCAATAGGTGTTTTGCACCGCAAGGAAGTTCGACAGGCGGTGAGAGATTTTCATTGTCTCGATGCTGTACACAAAATTGAAATTATTGAAGAAATCGCCAGACGGAAAGCCTCTCCGCAGATTCTTCTGGAAGTAAATACATCAGGGGAGACGGCGAAAAAAGGCTTCCCTCCGGATGTCGGTCTTCTGGAGAATATTATTGGAAGAGCAATTGAGCTTGAACTCCCTGTGAAAGGGTTTCTTACCGTTGGCCCTCTGGGGGGAGACAGTGTTTTGCAGAGAAAAGCATTTGCTGATTTGAGAGTGATTCGAGATTCACTGGAAAGCAGATTGAAGGTCTCACTGCCAGAACTTTCAATGGGCATGAGTGATGATTTCACACTGGCAGTTCTTGAGGGCTCAACAATGGTGCGTCTGGGAAGGCGACTTTTCGGATCCCGAGGGGGCTGAAATTCAACAAATACTTTCGTGAATTGAACTTTTTATTGGAGTTTGCGTCAAGTGGCGAATGTACAATATTTGAGGCAACATTCAATGTACTCAGTACTAGGAGTGTGTCTGACAATAAGCGCTGTGCAGTTACGCCACAGGATCGAGTCAGAATTTGTGCGGATTGGAAGAGTATAGCAGCGCTATTTGATGATAATTCGCACGGATTGTGGCCGATTATGTGGTTGTAAATGCCAGTGTTCTATTCTCGGACATGCTCCAGGTACGCAAAGATGAAATGGGGGGCTCTGTGCGCGTAACTCCACTTGATATCAGACGGCAGAAATTTCGCAGGATTATGAGGGGTTATGATCCTGGAGAGGTGGATGCTTTTCTCGAAATGCTTGCTGACGCATGGGAAGATGCTGCAGAAAAGACTCGTACAGAAACCAAAGAACTTGAAGTTCTCAGGGCTAGAGCAAGCGATTTTGATCGGATGGAGGGTGCAGTTCGCGAGGTGCTTGTCTCCCAGCAGAGAAGTGCTGATGTCGCACGTGAAGAGGCGAATCGTGAAGCAGATCTCATCATCCGAGATGCTGAGCTGAAATCGCAAAAAATGCTTGATGAAGCCAGAAAAAGGGTTCAGATACTTACTGAGGCTATCAGAGAGCTCCAGGATAGAAGAATGGAGATCCTCCTGAAAATGAACACCTTTATTGAGACTCAGAGAGGTATGGTGTCACTGGAGGAGGCAAGGATCAAATCTGAAATAATTCCTGCGGAGGAGAGGCTTCCCGGTGAAGAGGATGGCGATATGCCACTTCTGGAACTCTCAGAGCTTTAATCGGAGGTTAAATGTTTTCAGTTTTTGTTCTTGCTCTGCTATCCATTCCCCATGTTGCTGATATTCAGGAATATACAGGGATTGATGATATGGTCTGGCAAGTGGGTGATGTTTCTGTCCAGCAGGTTGAACCAGATCTTTATGAAGTAGCTGTTCCCGGTTTTTCCAATGCAGAGGACTGCACCGTTCTTCTTCCTGAAAGAACCGTAATGATACCTGTTCCCCCTGATGCAAGTTTTTCAGTCAGGGTTGTCCCGTCCGGGGTGAGCACCCTGGGGGCAGTTCCTGTTATTGCAGCCGTTGAATTTGATGAGAACGGCAGCGAGAGATTCGTCTCTGCAGATCTGTCCCGTATCCGGACCG
>JAOZRM010000296.1 GCA_029940175.1 Candidatus Sabulitectum sp.
GTCTTCCTATTTCAGTCTTTCTCGATTGAGTACTTCATTTTAACCGCCGATCAGATTATGCTTGCGACCGATCTTCTTAAAAACATCCAGCGCACGATCGATCATGTCATCTGTATGACTGGCCATGAAACTTGTACGCAGCATAGCAGCACCTGGCTCTACTGCAGGTGAAATTACCGGATTAGTAAATACACCGTTATCGAACATGTCTTTCCAGAATCTGAAACAGTCCAGATCTTCACCAACATATATAGGAATAATGGGAGCCTCACTCTGGCCGATATTGAAACCAAGTGAAGACAATCCGTCCCTGCATCTTTTCGTAGCTCTGTGAACCTTTGTTAACAGCTCAGGTTCTTGCTCCAGTACATCAAGAGAGGCAATAACTGTTGCAACGGAAGCAGGGGGAAGACTTGCACTGAATATGTTTGTTCTGGCATTATGGCGAAGATAACTTATCACCTTGGCTTCTCCAGCAGCAAAGCCTCCTATGCAGGCAAACGATTTGCTGAAAGTACCAACGGTAAGATCAACCCTGTGATGACATCCCTGGAATTCAGCTGTTCCCATACCGGTGGCACCCATGGATCCAACCCCGTGCGCATCGTCAACAAGCAGGCGAACTGAAAATTCCTCAGCCAGGTCAGCAAGACCGTTGATGTCTGCCAGATCACCTCCCATGCTGAACACACCATCGGTGATTATCATACCGGGCTCTCCGCTGTACTTTTCCAGGATATGTCTTAGATGATCAAGATCCTTGTGCTTGAATTTAACCACTTTGGCATAGCCAAGTCTGGAGCCGTCTATTATTGAAGCATGGTTCTCCCGGTCAAGGTAAAGAATGTCACCTCTCTGCCCCAGTGTGCTGATGGCACCCAGGTTAGCCTGAAAGCCGGTACTGAATGTAAGGCAGGCCTCCTTTTTAAGAAACTTTGCGAGGCGCTCTTCAAGCTCCAGATGTATGTCCAGTGTACCGTTCATAAATCTGCTGCCTGTGCAGCCTGTACCATATTTTGTAATGGCTTCACGGGATTTCTCCATGACATACGGGTTATCAGTAAGCCCCAGATAGTTATTGGACCCAAGCATGATAAGACTGTGGCCACCAATCTCCATCTCTGCACCTACATGTCCCTGAAGTGGAACAAAGTAAGGGTAGAGACCCATTGCCTTCACTTTTTCAGGTCTGTCGTAATCAAAACACTTCTGGAATATGTCCATGAATTCACCCATCGTTTTCGCGGTCGAAACCAGCAGTAAGAATAGTTAACGTAAATTACCACATGAATCTAACCACAAACCTTTCAAAATCAAACAGGAATTGGCATATTCCAACCTTGGAAGAAAGGGTAACAAGTGAAAATTTTTCTAACTGGTGCTTCCGGCTTTGTAGGAAGAAATCTGATAAAACAGCTTATCGAGAATGGGCACGACGTAACTGCGGCTGTGCGTGCTACTTCAGATACGAGTCTAATTCCTGCAGGGTGCAGAGTTGTAACTGCGGACCTTATGTCATCTGACAGCATTTCCAGCCACCTTGATGGTGTTGAGGTGATCTATCACGTAGCTGGTGCGGTGAAGGCCCGCTCCGGGGAAGATTTTGACATGATCAATGCCGGTCTTACAGCTGCACTGGTAAATGCCGCAAAGATTCAATGCCCGGAAGCTCTGTTCATTCTTGCTTCAAGCCAAGCTGCAGCAGGTCCCAATGATGGTGGCCCTCAATCCTCCTATGGAAGAAGCAAGCTTCTTGCTGAACAGGTAGTAACAGGGCTATCCAGATACATCATAGTCAGATCCCCTGCGGCACTGGGTTCAGATGACGGGGAAACACAATCTTTTTACAAATGGGCCAGGCGGGGAATCACTGTTACTCTGGGTAGCAATGATGTAAAGTTCTGTGTCATTTCTATCTCAGATCTATCCTGCTTCATGGCCATGCTTGCAGATACACCTGCAGCTGTGGGCAAAATTCTGCAGCCTTCTCTCCCGGAGTTGATCACCTGGAAGAGAATACACAAAGCCATGGAAAAAGCTACTGGCAGAAGAATACTGAGAATACCAGTGCCTTCATTTCTTGTTTACACCATTGGTTTTCTTGCAGAGACCATGGCAACCTTAACAGGCAGCCGTCTGCTGTTAGACAGGGAAAAAGCCCGTGACATAACCTCTTCAGAGTGGCTCTGCAAGCAGCATGAAGTTGAGCAGATCACCGGCTGGAAACCGGAATTGTCTTTTGATGAGACCATCCGAAGAGCTGCTCAGACTCCCGGGCAGCAGTAACAACAGTATCACAAATTCAGGATTGAGAGTTACAGCCCTGCATTAACAGTATAGTCTATTGACACCATACTCTTATTAGACCATAGTCTCAATGCAAGAGAGAGGCTGGTATGAAAAAACTTGTTGATCGTAAGAATGAAAGAAATGAGCTCTATTCACTGTCTCAAACAGGAAAACCAGAAATGGCACTTCTCTACGGAAGAC
>JAOZRM010000122.1 GCA_029940175.1 Candidatus Sabulitectum sp.
GTGATGGTGATTGAACTTATGATCAAGAATGGAAGGAATATTTTATACATGGCATATCTCCTGTATATTGGAGAATGGTTGCTATTTGCTAGGATGTCAAGTTGTTCGGTCAGACCTTCCATCTGAGGTCAAATCAACATTTAATTATGAAAAAGGGACGGAGGTAATTAGATTTTCCAATTACCTCCGTCCCTATTGGTACCGGGGACGGGACTTGAACCCGTACAGGCTATTGCCCACTAGGTCCTTAACCTAGCGTGTCTGCCAATTCCACCACCCCGGCACTATTCATTATTAAAATATGGCCAGTAAAAAAGAGGCCACCATAAAAAGCACAGCAAGAACAGTGGTAGCCCTGCTGAGAAGGCTTGCAGCACCTCTGTTACCGAAAGAAGCTGTAAGTGCTCCACCGCCGCCAAAGGCACCTGAAAGACCGTCTCCTTTGGACTTCTGCAGCAAAACAACTGCTACTAAAAGTACACAAATCACTGAATGCAAAAACGTAAGAACTGTGGTCATTTAATTTTCTCCTTCATTTCGAAGCAGATATATACAAAAAGCAGCGTGAACTGACAAGTCTTTCTTCAAGTTATTTATTATCTAGAAGATAGAGCACATTTTCAATAGTAAGATTCTTTCCGGGACACTCAGTGAAAGATCCGCTAATATTTCTGTGTAATACAACAAACTCCTTCTTTATTGCATACTTAACTGTGAGTTCCTGCAGGAGAGTGGAAAGTGAACCCAACTGCGGTGCTGTGGGGTCTGTATTATTGAAATTACCCACAAGGCATATGCCAATTGAATCTTCATTGCCGCCCCTTGCATGTGCACCTGTAAATGGAAGGCTCCTGCCCACCTCAATCTCTCCATCACCGCTAAGGGTGCCATTACCAATCACATAGTGATATCCTATATCATTCCACTTGTTGACTATACGGTGAAGAACCCGAAAACATGCTGTATTTCCTGTCTTCGTTGCCGAGTGATGTATCACGATCCTATTGATAGAATTCATAGGCGAGGAGCCTGGATCCACAAGAGGTACCGATTTTCTTATGGCCTCTGCTTCGGTAACTCCTGACTTCTCATACTTGCATCCGATTTCATGCAACCATTTTAGATATTTCACTTATATTCAACTCCGTGTGTCATTATTTTGTTTAGACCTGTGCAATTCTTATGGAGGTAATATTATGCCCGATCGTAATGTTGGTACAAGGGTAGGAGTTTACGTTGATGTTTCAAATCTTACAATGAATGGCGGATACGGTATGCGCTACGAGGTGCTGAGAGAATTCGCATGCCGTAATGGGGCTCGCCCAGTGCGCTTGAATGCATATGTCAGCTTCGATGAGGTACGGGCAAGAACAGATTTTGAATATCGTGATAAACAGAGAAGGTTCCATAGCGCACTTCGCGATATGGGCTTTAAGGTCATCCGTAAAATTGTTAAATGGTACACCGATGAGACAGGGGCAAGATTCGGCAAGGCCAATGTGGATCTGGATCTGGCAGTGGATGCCCTTCAACAATCAGACAAACTTGACAAAGTTCTTGTTGCTACTGGTGATGGTGATTTTGTAAGAGTGATAAGCACAATACAGAACAAAGGATGCAGAGTTGAGGTACTTGGCTTCGATAACGTTTCCCGAGAGCTTCGTGACGAAGCAGACCTTTACATTTCAGGTTATCTAATACCTGATCTCTTACCGTTCAAAGGGCTGGACGATTATTCAAAATGGGGTGTAAAAGGTTCTTTTGTCAGGGGAGTTTGTGTTAGTCATGAAAAAGGATTCGGTTTCTTCAGATTCCTTGATACCTTTCAGAGAGATCTATGGCTAATCGACAACAGAGATCCGGATTCCCCTTATTCAAATATTTTCTTTCACGACTCAAACCTTCCAGGCAATGTGGATTACTACAAACTGCCGGACAGGGATATTGTGTTCGAATTTGAAATTTCAGATGGAACTGACCCCGGTAAAACTCAGGCAATTAACATTGGAAGTTTCAGAGCGCTTACCTGATTTGCAGAACAGCAGCAGTTACCCAGTTACCAAGTGAGTCTCTGTGCTGGATCATCGCCGAGTCTGCTCTCTCCCACCATGTCATGTCCATTCCGTTTGAGTAGCGAACTCCTGAACCTGAAACTGTCTGTGGAAGAGTAAACTCAACATCAGCAAGTAACAGCTTGATGAAATGAAGGCTGGAATCAGAGAGAATGTAGTGGTCTACAATTGCTTCCTCTTCTGAATCTCCTGTGTAAAAAATTCTATCAGAATGAATCACAGTAAGAGAATCCTGCGCAAAACAGGAAGTGAGAATTGATAAAGAGAAGATCACGATGAAGTATTTCATTGGCACATCCTTTTTGTTCTCTGAAATAACATTAAACACCCAGCCCTATTATCAGCTTGAGTATATCATTTGTAAAGAACTTCATTTCCATTGACTTTCAATCACGTCTCTGCTAGAAATGGAAATCAAGGGAGGTTTGTTTGAACTGGCTTGTAATTGTTAACATGAAAGCTGGAGGAGGCTCTGCAAAGAAACTGTGGGGAGCAGCAGAGAAATCTCTGGTTAGTGCAGGAATTCTCTTTTCTGTCAAATTTACAGAGGCACCAGCCCAGACAAGACTTATTGCATCAAATGCACTCAATCTAGGTTACAACGGAATCATTGTTTTCGGAGGCGATGGTACTGTATCCGATGCTGCAGCAGCCATCTCTTTAAATGAAAAGAAGCCTGTTCTCGCATTTCTTCCTGCAGGATCAGGTAATGACTGGATTCGTTCAATGGGCTTCACTATTCCTTCAATCTATTCTTGCGTGAAGGCTATTGCAGCTGAGAAAACCAGGATTGTTGATGCAGGTATGTGTGTCTGGCCCGGTGGATCCAGATTCTTTTTGAACTCAGCAGGGGTTGGCTTTGATGCACTTGTCTTACGCAGAACAATTGCCTCAAGGCGTTTCCTGCCATTTGGCAAGTTCAGTTATCTACTGAACCTTGGTGTTTCCGCACTGTTCCCTCCACATTGGAGGGCAACAATATCCTGCGATGGCAAACCCTTCTACAAAGGTGATTATCTTACTTTGACTACTGGCGTTGGAAGATATTCCGGAGGCGGTATGCAACTATCACCTGCTGCTGTTTCTGACGACGGACTCCTGGACAGCGTGATTCTTTCTCCAATGAATTTCTTTGCTATTGCGAAACAGATAAACAGACTGTTTGACGGAACACTCCATAAGATCAAGTGGGCCACTTCTGCAAGGGGAACAGTGATCAGAATAGAACCTCACAAGGCAGGTTCTCTGGTTCTGGAGTTGGACGGTGAGGTTGTTATTCCAGGAAAGGATTCCGAGTATATAGAACTTGTCTCATTGAAGAATGAACTAACGGTTATAGCTCCGCCTTCAGTACCAGACTGACAACATCCATGGGGTGCTCAGCGAACATCTCACCTCCAGCTGCTTCCAGAATTTCTCTCGTTCTGAATCCCCATAGAACTGACAGACAGTCAACGCCTGCAGCTTTTGATACAAGAACATCCGGTTCACCGTCGCCCACCATAAGTACGGACCCAGGTGCAATCTCAAATTCACGGAGCATTTGCAGCAGTATATCAGGCAGTGGTTTAGCCGGCTCTCCCGGTCTGGATCCTCTGCAGGAAAGAAAGTCTGCCGGTGAAAGGTGGTCTGATACTGATTTCTCAAGTCCCTTCTGTGGTTTGTTACTCAGAACGAATAATTTGATACCGGCCTGAGAAATTTCCCTGATCATTTTCTTTACACCGGGATAAATCAGAGATTTTGACTGATCGATCACAGAGTATCTCTCTGATACTTCAAGAGCAATAGATGAATTCAAATGCTCGGGTATCCCAAGAGTTCTTAACAGGTGCTCAACACCAAAACCAACACCTGCTGTGATCTGCTCTTCGGATCTTTCTTCTAATCCCATCCGACCCATAACGGAATTAACCACCGAAACAATATCGGGAATTGTGTTGAGAAGAGTGCCATCGAGATCGAAAATAACTGCTTCGTATTTCATTCTCCTGTTCCTCCGGGCTGCTGGTAAACTGAACAGGCCTGAATAGCAGCAGAGCGAAGTACTATACCATCTTCTAAAGGCATCTCTGCAGGCTGCCAGACACCGGCAGCTAGAAGATCAACATCGTACACCGAAACAGCAATCACGCATGCAGCAAGGTATGTGCCGTGAACAGATGGATGAGCCCCGTCACCAGCATAAGGATTAATTTCAGGGTAAAACCTTCTGATCACATCAAAGGCAATTCCACAAGGTGCAACAGGCGAATTGTGAACCGCACCCATTCTTGAATATCCCAGCTCAAGACCTTCAAGCATGAGAGGGTCGTTCTTCCTTGCCCAGGTCATCAAGAAAACAGGTTCTCCCCCACCAGCTGTTGTAAGCCAGCCAAGACTGTCTCCGAATAGATAAGTGCTGGATGGATCTATAACCGGCATGCAGCTCTGCTCCTGAAAAACAACAGTATCCCAGACACCGGATTCAATTTCATCTTTCAATGCCTGGTTTCCCCAATGGTTCTCATAAGATGCTCCTCCAGTCGTGAAGGCATCCACCTGCAAAGTATCGGTTTCAACTGACTCATAAATCTGTTTGACATGTGTCCACAAACCTCCATTCCCGAATGTGTAGCTGTTCCCTACAAAAAGTATGGATGGAGCCGACAGACAACTCAGAATAATTGCCAGTGAAGTCATAGAAGACTTCCACATACTACCGTTCGAAACACAAGCTCATCCCCTTCACTCTGTACCCTTACCAAATAAACACCCTCTGGAAGGGCAAACGGAATGGCTACTGTGTTGTTTCCGCTTGAAACACTGACCAGCGATCTATCAACCACCCTTCCGGTGATATCATAAACTCGTATTTCGAGATCTCTGCACACACCTGTTGTAACTGCCAGACTAAGGAAAGCATTGCCAACTGGATTCACTTCCGGCCATACGTCAAACGCAATCGACTGAGAATTATATACACCCTGTGGTTCCGTCATTCCAAGGGAATCTGTTTTCAGAAGCCATCCCTGATAGAATTGCTGAGTAACACAACCCGATACGATAAACCCTCCGTCGCTCACTGCGGAAATACTCAGTCCGTAGTCGGCGGATAAGGTGCCATGTGTTCTGCTCCAGGTGACCTGACCGTTTTCGTCAAACTCACTCAGGATCATGTCCGACCTGTTCGATTCACTCAGGGGAAGTGAATTGGTCCATCCGCACACAACAAAGCCTCCATTGGCCAGAGGAACCATGTCTGCTCCCCTCTCCCAGCTCGGGCCAGAAAGAGAGCCTGTCCAAAGGGTTTCAAACGCAAAACTAAGTTTTAAAAGGCTTGTTTCATAGATCATGTTGTTCGAGGAGGTCATTGTATTCAAGAGAATGAACAGACCTCTTGAATCAACCTCTATAGCTTCCGGTGAACATCTTTCAGCACCGGAAAAAAGACTGTGCAGCTCTGGTGTTCCTCCTGTGGTGTTCAACACCAGAATACACACGCTACTCTGCCATCCGACCTCTTCCGCTGTTCCAAGGACATAGATTTTGTCATCAAAGGAACAAACATCGCGAACTGAAAAAGAAATTGACGGATATGTCCGATCCCACAGAACATTTCCCAGATCGTCAAGCATCAAAACCCTGGGAAAATCTGAATCATTTCCCGCAACAATAACTTCTGAAGAAGAGGATCTAATTGCAGGGTTATCAAGGATGTCTCCTGACAGCTGAGTGATCCACTCTTCTGAACCGGACTCGTCAGCGCAGAATATGTGTGATACATTTTCACCATAACTGTTACAAACAACCACTGAGCCATTCAGAAAATCAGTTGCACAAAGAGGTTCGCCTATAAATAATGAAGTGATCTGCGATGTAATTATTCCGCCCTGGTTTACCAGGTAAGAAACCAGGTGGGGCGTTCCGTTCCACCCTGCAGAAAGGCTTCCGTGAGCAAGGTAACCACCATCTGTTTGCCTGGAATAAAGAATTCTCTGAGCCCCGTCGCTGTCCAGTACGGAGGAAAAACAAGGCAGTGCAACCAGGCAACTCAGCAGAATAATCACTGTTCACTCACACCAAGCAGGTAGATCTTCGGCCAGTCATCCGGGTCAGGATCATATGCAAGAGAACCATATGGTGAGATCGAATAATCTGCCCGGTCAGCGATGGATTCATCAGGAAATGCAACTGCCTGAAGTTCTCCATGAGCAGAGTATATCCTGAAATACGTTTCAAGTTCATCACCCATCTGCACCCAGATTCTACCCTGATCATCAACCCCGACACCCTCAATTATAGTACGGTACTCGTCAGTTCTCGGCTCTCTACTTGTATCAAGCGTTGTTCCTTCCTCAGACATCACAATGGAGAAGGCAAGCTGATCCTCTGCAAGTTCTTCCTCAGTAAGCGGAATTCTGTTCCATTCATCGGATATTCGAAAAATTTCCTCTCCTGTGGCAGAAAAGGAAGCAAGCATAAAGAGTGAGTCAGATTGCTCAGCAAGAATTACTTCTCCATCAATTCCGCCTGCACAGTGTTGAGTGGGAGCCGTTAAAGTACCACCATCCATATCAAGAAGGTAACTTTCATAAACAACTTCAGGCTCTGAAGAATCACCAAATGCTGCAAATACCATCTCAGCCTGGGGTCCATCCTCTGCATCAAAATTAACTGTAACGTGCAGGGCGAGATAGTTCTCTCCGGTAGTACCAGCGATAAGGGACGGAGGCATCATTCCAAAATCATTTATCTCGTCTCGCAGTGATCCATCTGAATTAAACCTTATCATTTTTGACCCAGCAAGATCTGAAACAACAAAGCCATCTCCCAGAATTGCAAGTGCCAGAGGCATCTGGTATTCGCCAGGTCCCTGACCGCTTTGTCCAATGAGCATTAGTTCTTCACCTGCAGGATCAAATATCTGAAATGTTATCTTTCGGGCATCAAGTACAGCGATGTTTCCATCCGGCGTATATCCGCAGGCTACAGGAAAGGCAAATACCGTTGCTTCCTGACCAAACTCAACACCAATAGTGTCAATTGCAGTGATGTAAAGGGTATCAACTCCAGATAAATCAACAGAAATCTCTGCAATGGAAACTTCATCACTGCAAGAGAGCACAGTCAGACTGACTGTTAAAAAAAATAACCAGATAAACGCTTTCATCTTTCACAACCTTTTCTTCCGGGTGTGTTCATACTATTATAACCGTATTAACCAAAACGGAGGCTAACATGCACAGAAAGTTTCTTGATGATCTTACCGATGTGGAAAGAACCGAGTTCATTTCCCGTTGTGAGAAAAAGGTGTTCCTGGCTGGAACTGAGATAGTAACAAAAGATGATACCTCGAGAGTTATGTTTCTCATTAAAACGGGTTCAGCCACTGCCAGCGACAGTTGGGATGAGGACTCTGTGCCTCTTGCCATATTCTCAGAGTGGGATGTTTTTGGTGAAATGTCTTTTCTTGACGGTTCTCCACGTTCAGCCACAGTGAAGGCAACTGAAGACAGCGTTGTATACAGCATTGAATGGGATAAATTCCTGGAACTCATTGATTCCAAACCCGTCATAACAACGAAAATACTCCTCAGTCTTGTAAAAATTCTAATCAACCGACTTCAGTTCATTGATGTGGCATTTACAACAATTGCAGTGGCCAACAGAGATATGAAAAAGAACATGTCAGAGATGAGAAAATTCCTAAAAGGCTAATTAATGCCTGTGTATCCTGCCGGGATTGTTGTAGTCCCGGCGGGGATCATTTCTCCAATGATCATACCAGCATGACCACGAATCTCTTACATCCCAATCCTGCATTTCCCATTCCGCGATGTATCTGGCATCTTCCAGTTGCTCTGTTGTAAGCATGTCATTCACAAGACCCATGGTCCAGGACATAAGATCATTCATGTCACTCTGGTACCATTGTCGCTGTTCAAAAGCGAAGTAAACAGTGGTTTCCATATACATGTCTTCAGTGAATGCCAGAAAGAAATCCATCCTTCCAGAGTCTGAACCATATGTGGATCGCATGGCTTCCAGCTGAAAATCAACGTAGAATGTAAGAGCATCCAGATAGCAATACTGGTCCCTGGTAAGATCAATTCTGGAAAGAAGTCTTGAAATGCCACGCATTGCCGGAATCTCACTCTCCCAGTCATACATTCTTACCAGCCATCCCCCGGAAGAAGGTCTTCCCCACTGTTCATTTTGAAAATTCTCAAATTCTTCCCTGAACTCCACGTATGTCATTCCTTCATTTTCAAGGAAACGATCAAGCATGATCTCTCCCACTGAGTAATCGGAGTACGCTGAAAGAATTGAAAAACAAAATACAAAGATCATAATTATCCCCCTTTTTTCTTTCTATCAGTAATCTAGAGGATAGTTCCCGAGGGAAGCGGAAGTGCAGGATCTGTGAATACCGATCCTGCATATAGCTTTACTGACCCAGTTCTACTTTGATACCGGCAAATGTTAAATTCTCAAGAGAAAGAGTACCGGCAAGAATCATGTGAGGAAGAAAACCGTATGAAAGAATATCGGGAGAAGCCTGGCTGAAGATGCATCGGTTATCACCTGCAAGCCACTCATGATTGTAGTAGGAGTTACTGTGAGAAGCATTGTTCCACTGGATCTCAATGATCAGATTGTCTGTTCCATTGTACCAGTAAGAATCATCAAGAACAATTTCCGCCCACTCATCAGCCATGTCTACAACAAGAAGACCTGTGCTGTAAACAAGGGTTTTCGTCCCGCTGATGTAGTTTCCATCAAATGAGCTGGTGCTCAACTGATCCGATGAACAAAGACCCATGTAGATACTGAATCCTTCATCCTCTGCATTTGTTGATGTCAAAGGGTTCTTGTGCCATCTCACTGAGTTGATAGACATGGCTGTTCCGATTTCGCTGGCTAAAACCACCACCTGGTGGTGTAAATCTATCTGGCCTCAACAACCGAAAGGGAAACCTTTTGGGGGGCCGGTTGTACCAATCTCGACCTCGGAAGCTGAAAGAAGTGCAGTAAGTAAAGCTATAGCAACAAGTGCTTTCCTCATTTTGATAAATCCTTTCCAAGTGAGTTAAATCTCAATTACACCGGTAAGATACAACAGGTTTCATGAAATGAAAACCTTGCGTATCAGTATGTTTTTACCCAGGCTGTTTTTGCTCAGGTGAAAGTTGTTATCTTCTAAATAATTGGAGGTATTTTATGAAAAGCACATGCCCCTGGGCAGTTAAGCCTGGAATAATGAAAGATTACCATGATACAGAGTGGGGT
>JAOZRM010000123.1:0-363 GCA_029940175.1 Candidatus Sabulitectum sp.
AGCCATGATCAGTATGACTTACGGCAACATCTATGTGGCACAGATAGCTATGGGTGCCAACTGGAATCAGACTGTTAAGGCATTTAACGAAGCAGAAAGCTTCAATGGCCCCTCTCTGATAATTGCATACAGCCATTGCATCGCCCACGGCATTAACATGACTAAGGGAATGGACGAGCATAAACTCGCTGTGAACAGTGGTATGTGGCCCCTCTTCCGCTTCGATCCAAGAAAGATCGAAAAGGGTGAGTCCCCACTTCAGCTGGACAGCAAGAAACCCTCTCTGCCCTTCCACAAGTTTGCCCAGGCTGAAGGTCGATGGAATTCTCTCATGCGCAGTAATCCCGAGCATGCTGAAAAACT
>JAOZRM010000123.1:373-9343 GCA_029940175.1 Candidatus Sabulitectum sp.
GTACGAGCAGATGGCAAAAATGAACTGGTCGGGCGGCGAATAGCCGAACCCGGTTCTGAAGAACTACAGCACGGGGAGGGTATCCGACAATACCCTCCCCGTGTTCATTATACCGACACAAATTCCATGACAAGGTACTAGAATTGGGTGTAGATAAACTCGTTACTTCCAAAGGCACCGAAAACTAGAATAACAATGATAATGCTGTAGTAGATAATCCACCTGAATACCATTGGAAAGTGCTCTATCTGAAGGAAATGCTCTTTGTTTCTCTGTAGCCATTCAACAAAAAGAATTAACACAGAGGCTAAGAGCAGCGGAAGAAACCGACTGTAGTTCTGGTGCATAAAAGGGTGAGAAAACATTCTACCCAGGTATCCGGATGCATCACCAATGGTTTCGCTACGAAAAAAGACCCAGGCGAAAGATGTTGCAGCAAAGGTTACAATCATTCCTCGGGCTTCCCTAAGCGATGGAAGGAATTTACCTTTGGCTGCTGTTCCAATGAAGCGGGGATAACGTTTTGCCAGGGTCATAGGCAGAAAATACAGGCCATGAATAAAACCCCAGAGAACAAATGTCCAATTTGCCCCGTGCCATAACCCGCACAGGGTGAAGGTAATGACGATGTTAAGTGCCTTTTTCTGCCTCGATGGTCTTGCTCCGCAGATTGGTACGTAAATGTAGTCACGCAACCAGGTAGACAGAGAAATGTGCCAGCGTCGCCAGAATTCTGCTATATCTCTGGAAAAGTAGGGGAATGCAAAATTCTGCATCAGGTTGAAACCGAACAGTTTTGCACAGCCAATAGCTATATCGGAGTAACCGGAAAAGTCACAGTACAGCTGAATCGCCAGGAAAAAGAGACCAATAACCAGAGATACACCATCGTATTGAGCATAGTTAGTGAAAAAGTCCTCAACAAAAGGCGAAAGATTATCTGCTATCACCATCTTTTTTACAAACCCTGAAAGCATCTGGCGCAGACCGTCTCTGGCAAGTGGATCTGAAAATTTTCTCTTCTTCAAAAACTGAGGGAGCAATGTTGAGGCGCGATCGATAGGACCAGCCAGCAATTGAGGAAAGAATGCAATAAAGGAAAAGAACGCTACTGCATTTCGGGTGGGTTCAATAGTCTTCTTGTATATCTCTATGGTGTAACTGAGCTTCTTGAATGTGTAATAGCTGATTCCAACTGGAAGAATCAGGTTAAGAGTGTGAACGTCTGCCGCGAGTCCGATTGAACCAAGTAACTCATTAAACGAAGAGATGAAAAAGTTGTAGTACTTGAAAAACCCCAGTAATCCGAGATTCACAGCAAAACTCATTCCAAGAAGCAATCGACGCCTGTTCTGTTCTTCAGATGAAGCAAGACCAAGGCCAACCAGATAATCCACCAGGCTACTGAATATGATCAGAAGAAGAAAATGCTTGTTCCACCAGCCGTAAAATGCATAACTGGCCAGAAGGACAAATGAGTTCTGAAGGAGGAGAGATCGTTTTGTCAGCATCCAGTAGATAAGAAAAACAACAGGAAGAAAAACTGCAAAGGGAATGGAGTTAAATAGCATTGATCAAATCCCTGTAAATGGCCCTTGCAACAACAGAATTTCCGTATCCATCCCAGTGTGGATTTTCTTCCGAGCTGAACATTGTGTGGGAATTCTCCCAGTCCTCTACAAAGTATGGAGCCAGGTTGATGAACTGAATATTATCGCGCGAAAGACACAACTGTTCAATGAAGGAACAGTCCGCAAAACTGCCTGGATCAACTTCACCACTGTATATAGGAGCCCGAGGCCCATCTGCCACAAAGATCACTGGAACGGAAAGTGATTCAAATTGATCAAGAAGGTAATTGGTTACAAGAACAGTTGCAGGATCAAAATATTCATCATCCGGTGAACTGTCTTCAGGTTCTGAAAGGTTTGCATTGGGATCAACAACAGCGCCTCTGGCAAGAAAAGCAAGGTTACGGTTTGTTTTAAGATACCGGAGTGTTGCACTTTTCAGCATTATCGGAATCAGCCTGCTGCTGGTAAGCCTTTGAGGAGGCACCATCTGAAGCGTCCCATCCGGCAGGGTATCCACCGTGAAACAGTAAATCAAATCAGAAGCTTCTCCATACAAACTCCCTTTGGCATCATCCTCATTCAGAAAAACAACGATCAGGTCGGGCTGGTATCGGGCAATCACATCCTGAGAAATGATCAGATACTGTGAGAGCATGGCTCCCCAGGTTCCAAAAGAGTAGAAATCAACCTGCCCCTGGGACAATTCGTGAAGTTGAACGTCTATATGATCAGTCAAGTCTGACCAGTAACCTTCAAGATAAGAATCTCCAATAAGAGCTACCATGGGGTTATCACGCTGGGATTGATCAAAATAATCAAACTGGCTGTTCCAGCCCTGAGGGTTGATTCTCCATCTGTATCTGCCAAGACACAAGGCTCCGTAGGAAAAAACACCCCCGGTTGAGCTTTGATAATTCCTTATTCCGGTTTCAGGATCCATAGTACTCATGGGGTACTGCCTTGCGGGCAATCCCACTCTAAAGAAAACCTCCAGAACCAGAAAGGTGCTGATAAGAAAAGAAACTACTCTCACAAGAAATATCTTCACGTTCCCCCTAACGAAACGAATACAAATTTTCCGTATCATACATACCGCATAACGGCAATAGCAATAGTACCGGTTATTGGTATACAACGGCTGCTAACGCCATAAACAATACAGTGAATTGATACACCTCATTCAGATTACTATGTCCTCTGAACGTAAACCAGTCAAATAGATTATTTTTGTATACTTGTAAATATGTCAGTCATCCTTTTGCTGGATGCATTGAATGAGAAAGTGCATATCACAGCAAATGCTGTTTGATGAATTATGGAAGGAGGGTTGTTATGAGCGAAATGAGCCGGGGTGTACGGGGTCTTATACTGGTCCTCTCAATACTGATCAGTACAGTGGTCCTTCTTGGTGCTTTTTTTATGGGAACTTTAATTACTGTTTTCACCTTTGACAATCCCTCACGAACCACAAACCCAGAGCATATTGTTAACCTGGAAATTATTGGATTGGCGTTCATAGGAATAGGAAGCTGGATTCTGGTAGGTTCCAAGTTGTTCCCTCCTGAAAAGCCCAGCCGTGTACCACTCCGATTAGGATTATCAGGCGTAATAACCGGTGGTCTGTGTTTTACCGCAGGCATCATGATGGCATTGTCCTTCAGCTAAATACGTACCAGAATGTCAGCCGGGTTGCGTCGCGACTTGGGAAGCTTTGCGTTATAGTCCTCCCGGGGATGATGATACCCAATAGCCAGGGCTACATCACATTGATACCCATCAAGTTCCTCTTTGAACTCCTCATTTACCAGATCAGTGTCGATGCCCTCCATGGGAGTAGAGTCAATTCTGAGACGAGCTAAGGTGTGCAGAGTGTTTCCAAGTGCAATATAGGTCTGTGCTTTTGTCCAGGGTCCAGTGTTTCCTGTTTCATCGGTGTTAAGCTCGGCAAACACAAAGCTGCCGAAGGCTTTCTCTCTATCTTCAGGTTTGGTTCGTTTGTCTTCAATACCTTTATCCACTACCTCGGCATAATCATCACGGGTGTAGTGTGAGTTGTAAGCAAAAAGTATTATTTGCGAACTATCAAAAACATGAGACTGGTTAAATTGAAACTTCCTGGCAAATGTTTTACTCATGCGCTCTTTTGCTTCACGACTCTCAATAACTACAAATTTCCATGGTTGTGAATTAATGGATGATGCGGAGAGGCGCATTGCTTCAAAAAGCACATCCAGATCCTCTTGAGGAATCTTCCTGAGAGCATTGTATTTCTTGGCGGTGTGTCTCCAGAGGAGATCTTCAATAACTGGATGAACCATTGTTACTCCTTAATAAATCTGAACAGGTCATTTCACACAACCAAGATGCTTCTTCAGGAACTGCTCCATTGCCCGGAAAAAATCAAACTGGTTTTCTTCATTATTAAATCCATGACCCTCATTTTCCTTAACCATGTAATCCACATGAACACCACGATTTCTCAGAGCATTGACCATTTGATCGGATTCACTTTTGTTCACACGAGGGTCGTTAGCACCCTGGGCTACAAAAAGAGGGGTCTTTATCTTGTCAGCATTAAGAGCCGGGGATGTGGCAGTAAGACGCTCCCTGTCTTCTGTTGGATGTCCAATTCTCACATACATCATCTCCCGCATGTGCTCCCAGTACGGTGGCATGTTTTCAAGAATGGTGAACAAGTTGGCCACCCCTACATAATCTACTGCAGCGGTGAACAGATCCGGTGTTTTAACAATGCCCATTAAGGCGGCATATCCTCCGTAACTGACCCCGTAGATAGCTACACGATCCGGATCCGCAATTCCCTGATCAATTGCCCAGAGAACGCCATCAGTTACGTCATCCTGCATTGCCAGTCCCCATTGCCCGTATCCGCTTTCCAGGAATTCACGACCATAACCGGTGGAACCTCTGAAATTCATTTTCAGCACTGCAAATCCTCTATTCACAAGAAACTGAACCGGCTGGCGGAAACCCCAGTTATCTCTGGTCCACGGGCCACCGTGAGGATTAACTATGAGAGGCAGATTGACTGGATCCACATCGTTGGGCAAAGTCAGGTAACCGTGGATTGTTTTACCGTCTCTGGCTGTGTATTTGATCGGTCTCATCTCAGCCATATCATCTTCATGAAGCCAGGGGGAAAGGTCAAAGAGTTTTTCCAGAGCCCATTTTTCAAGATCCAGTAGATAGTATGCACCCAGAGTACGATCACTTCCGGAATGTACAATGCACTTTGTTTCCTCTCTGTCGAAAGAGGTTACGCTGTTGTGATAACCGGAAAGTGTTCCATCCACAAATTTCTGGATTCTTCTGCTGATCTCATCAAAGTAATGAAAGCAGCGCTTATCTGTAGTGAATGAAACACCGGTAATAGTCTGTCGCTTCCGCGAGTACATCAGATGCCATACATCAACTTCCGGATGCTCGAAGATCAGTTTACCTTCTTTGCCGGTACCCAGGTCATATTCAAAAATTGCCGTCTTATCCCGATTCACATTTGAGGAAACATAAGCTGCTTTGTTGTCCGGTGTAAAAAATATGGGTTTTGCATGTTCTCTGAAGTCATAGGAGGCGATCTGGTTCCAGTCGTCCTGTTCCTTCTCCCTGTAGATAATTCCAGTGTTAACACCATCGGTTGTTTTTGCCAGTCTGAGCATTCCCTCATGATCTGTAAACCATTCCGATACATTCCCCGGATTCTCAGCGATCAATTCCATTGCTCCGGTTTCAACGTTCAACCGGTAAACATCAAAAATTTTCTTATCTCTCCTGTTCATCTGAAACAGAATGTGCTCATCATCGTCTTCAAGATTGTTCAATATCCTGCATTGTACCTTATTAAACTCAGTGTACTCGATCCGGTTGGAGCCATCTCCAGTAACACCGTAAAGCCTCTGGTTTTCGTTACCGCCTTTGTCCATCATGAAAACAATGCGGTTGTTGTTCGCCCATACATAACCGGAGAGATCACGTTCCACGGCAGAAGTTACACGGATAACCTTTCCGGAAACCAAATTCTTAACGTGCACATTCATCCGATGCTTCCAGGGCTCCATCCAGGCTATCTGATCTCCTGACGGGCTTAGCCTAACAATGATCTTTTCCGGCTTTTTAAAAAAATCTTCCAGAGGAACTGTTCTTGTCATTATACTCTCCCTGAATGGCTGCCTGAGCCTGCAGATCTCCAATGCCTGAAATAACCGAACACCTGCTAATTATTGCAAATTCAGCAGACTTGTCAATTCTTGACACAGAAATTAAAGTGACATATACTGTATATGCAAAAGCCCTTCTCCGGGCGTTTTCCTGTATCTGATCAAAAGAGGGTCAACTGGACAGGATCGGTTTCTGAAGGCGGTGTTTGTCTGTACCTGCCAAAGAGCTGATACTTCTCCCGAAGATCACAAACTCTCTGCTGCAGATCTATTCTGTATGTATCAGAAACATTGCCGCTTGTATAGAGCTCTCTGTATTTATTCAGCAGTTCCGGAAAATGCTTCTTGAGGAATGCAAAGAAAACTCCTCTGGTTCTGCCGTGAAGATGCAGCGGCCACACTTCAATTGATCCGAGATCGTATTCCTTTGTTATTCTAAAAATAGAATCCAGATTCTCCTGATCATCGGAGATCAAAGGAATCACAGGCATGAACAGCACAGAAGTCTGACAGCCTATTTTTCTGAATTCTCTCAGCATTTTTAGTCTTTCAAGGGTTGGAGCAGCCTCAGGTTCAATGAGTATTCTTTTCCTCTCGTCCAATGTGGAAACCGAGGTCATCATTGATACTTGGGCCACTTTGTTAAGCTCTTCAATCAAATGAATGTCACGGACAGGCAATGTGGATTTGGTGGAGATCACCAGGGGGTTTCTGTTTCTGATAAAGGATTCAATAACCGCGGGCATTAATTTGTATTCCACTTCTGCAGGTTGATAGCAGTCAGAAACCCCGCACACATTCACTGGGAATTTCTTCCACTTTGCCCTGCTTAACTCCTTGTCCAGTATCTGAGGAGCATTGGATTTTACATATATGTCTTCAAAAAAATCATTTCCTCCCAGATACTTATGTGAATACTGGGCAAAACAGTATCTGCAGTTGTGCCGGCAGCCGCGGTAGATATTCGCATCCCAGTTTGTGGCAAATGTGCGCTCATGGTGGTGAAGCATTGATTTTGCTGTTATCTCTTTAAGCATTGCGGATTACATATCTCTGCTGCTGTGTTCATCAGCATCCAGGGGGTGTTTTGATCCCCACCAGGTGTAATCATCGGTACCTTCATCTGTATTCCAGAAACCGGCGAATCCTGAAACATCAGCGGTAAAAGTAAAAGAAGCAGGGCCGGTGCCGTAACTGTCAACCCACCTGCATTCAATTGTACGCCCCTGAGTGAATATGATGTCTGTTAACTGACCCGGGGTCATGGTTCCATCCTCATCCATGACATACTCTCCACACAGAACCTCATTCTCAAAGTAGAATGTTGTAACAACTGGCATGTCATATCCACTTGCAAACAATGTTCCCGTGTAAGTACCGGCTATCTCCTGATTCCAGTCAGTGATTTCCGGTTTTCTCTCTTCGGAGTCACCGGCAACCGCAAGCGAAAACAAAGACATTATCAATAGAACAGATCTGAGTTTCATTCGCTGTTCATCCTCTCCTGTCCACAATGCTACTTCAACAAACTGATGATTGCCGATAAAACATTCGTTGTAAGCAGAAGTACCACCAGTGTTGTAATGACAAGAAAAAGCACCAAAACTGCCATACAACCTTTCCCTCTTTTGGAGAGGTAGGAATACTTATCAGGTTCCAGTCGCTGCAATTCCGCAACAATGTCATCAACAGCCTTTTTGCATTCCTTCAAACCCTTTCCAGAATATCTCCGGTACAGCTTGACTGCGCTGATGAAGCTGGAACTGCTCTCAGTGGTCAATGCCTTTGTAACGTGCTCTATCTCCATGTTGGTTAGTTCTCTGGGCATAACCGAATTCTCCCTCTTCTTTGTCTGTGGACTTCCATCAATCTCCATATTGCCGCTTTCAGATAAAAGGAAAGGGCTGCAGATCCTTCCGCAGATACAACGGGTGTCCAGGGGCTCCTGCTTTAGTCAATTTAAGACAATGAGGATTTGTGAGTATTTTCCTTACTGCCTCTCCTCTTTTGAGATAATCTCCGTGATTCCCCCACGCAGCCACTGTAATGCCTGCTTTTCTGCTTATGGATTCAATATGAATATCATTATCAGGGCCAATGGGATCTGAGGAGGTATAGAGATTGCCGGGATCAGTTGACCGATAGGAAAAAATGTTCAGCATTATCAGCCCGCCATAGCCCCAGTCTCCGGCAAAGGTTATGCAGCGCCTGACTGTAGGGTCATTCCTTTGCTCATCTGCAGTGGACGGGTTCAATCCCACAAATGCAGCGTATGGCTTCTCCCTGTCCCATATTCTCCACAGAGAATACCGATGAACTCTGTCAGAAGAAAATTCCGCTCCGCTATCAATCAGGTGTTTAATCTGCACTACTGTGAACCTGCAATCTTAATAAGCTCTACAATTTTTACTGTAACATCAACATGAGTTGCAGTGTGGTCTTCGTCAAGAGCAGATCTATCCCAGATACTGAAGATTCATTGAATTACTGCTTGACAAAGCATGTGTATTTTCTTCATAAGAAAAGCTTGAAGATTCACGGAAAGGATACAATATGAGTAGGTTTTATCCGGATTCCAAAGTGGAGATCCAGGGGCTTTCTGCTAAATTTTATGACAATCTGTTGAATGTTGCCTCACTGGGATTGTACAGCAAGTTCATCAAAAAGGCTATTCGTCTCATGAACATCGATTCGAACGACAAAATACTTGATTTCGGTGCAGGAACCGGAAGAAATGCTCTGCTGATGCAGAAGTACATCTCCGCTAACGGCGAGATCCTGGGACTGGAAATCTCAGATGAGATGATCGAGCAGTTCAAAAGGAAAACTGCAAAATATGATAACCTCAATGTTGTCAATCAGAGGATAGATCAGCCCTTCTCTTTTGAAAAAAAATATGACAAGGTTGTTATCTCTTTTGTGTTTCACGGTTTTCCATTCGAAATTCAAAAGAACATTCTGAGTAATGCACATGGGGCCTTGAAGGAGGGGGGCGAATTCATCATGCTTGATTTCAATGAATTTGTTACTGATGAGACTCCTCTCTACTTCAGAATTCCTTTCAAAATAGTAGAGTGCAAATACGCCTTTGAATATGTTGAACGAGACTGGAAGAAGATAATGTCGGAATTCGGTTTTAAAGATTTCAATCAGCAGCTGTTCTTCCACGATCATCTTCGTCTGCTCAGAGCAAAGAGGTAGTTCTTGAAAATATCAATCGT
>JAOZRM010000124.1:0-7312 GCA_029940175.1 Candidatus Sabulitectum sp.
GGCCAATGGTATCCACGGCAGTTCAGGCCGGGGAAATTCTTAAGGAAAGCGGTATTGATGTAATGGTTTTTGACCCTGTGTGGTTGAAACCTGCGCCTGTTGATGTTATCTGTGATCTTGCAGTGAACCGGCTTGTGGTTACTCTGGAGGAAGGCACCATCAGAGGAGGGTTTGGTCAGTACGCAGCTTCGTTGCTTCCAGGCTGGAATGTTCTGAACCTGGGTATTCCCGATCAGTTTGTAGTACACGGCAGTACCAAAGAGATAATAGCCGATCTTAAACTTGATCCGACCGGGGTTAGTGAGTCGATTAAAGAACATGTCAGGATCAATTGTGAAAACAGTTAAAAAAATATTTATTCCTGAACCTGCTGCTGCAGAATACGGAGACATCTTTAAAAGTGCCGGTATCGATGTTCTGACACAACGGGAAGGCACAGATGCCGCTGCAGCAATAGGCGGAGACGGTACCATCCTGAAAGTAATGGATTTGCTTCTGGGCAGCAATCTTCCTGTCCTGGGAGTAAATGCCGGTCATCTTGGTTTTCTTGCAGACAGTGATATTACCCGGGTGGAAGAATCTATTGCCTGTCTTCTTTCCGGTGATTATGAGATCGATAACCTTCCTGTTTTGAAGACCACAGGACCAGGCGGCATCTGCGTGAGGGCCCTGAATGAAATTTGTATCAGTCGTGCAGCAGAGGGAGGAATCCTTCACATACGCGTTCTAGTGGATGGCAGGGAAGTAGCCGTTATAGCTTCCGACGGTGTTATGGTTTCAACTCCATCAGGGTCAACTGCTTACAACCTCTCATGTGGAGGGCCGATACTACATCCGAATCTTCCTGTGGTTATTATTACAGCCATATGCCCACACTTGCTGGCCATCAGGCCAATTGTGGTTCCTCTCTCATCAAAAATTGAATTTACTATTCTCCGGTCACGGGGGAAGAATCCAATGATTCTGGCAGATGGAATGGCAAAATGCGGATCAATGACAGAAGGTGACACCATCGCAGTCCAACCTTCATCTCTCACATGCCCTGTTATCAGAACTGGAAGACGGTCTGATTACTATGCAATGCTGGGAAAGAAGCTTGGCTGGGGATACCGAGGTTAGGGTGATGCAGATGCTCCGCTCGATCACTTTGAGGAATCTGGCAACCATCAGTGACACTTCCATGAAGTTTGAAAAGGGCCTGAATGTTATTACAGGTGAGACTGGAAGTGGCAAATCAATTCTTGTTGATGGACTGATGCTTTCTGTTGGAGCAAGAGCAGACAAAACACTGGTTCGCCCTGGAGCAAAAACAGCATCAGTAGAAGCTGTTTTTCAACTGCCGGATGGAGAAGAAACTGTTATTCGCCGGGAGATCAGTGTTCAGGGAAGAAGTCGTGTCTTCATGGATGATGCTCTGTCCACCCTTGAAGAAGTTCGCAGATCTGTTCAGGGTTTTGTTGCACTGCACAGTCAGAGGTCAACTCCGATTCTTCTTAAACCTGCACGGCAGATGGATATTCTTGATGAATTTGCACACACACTCTCTTTAAGAGAAAAGTATCAGCAACTATTCCAGGAATACAAAGTTGCAACTGCAAGATGTGATGAACTCAGGAAATTTCTTGGTGAATCTGATGCCAGTCGAGAGCTGCTTCTTCATGAGATATCACTTTTTGATAATCTTGACCCTTCCATGGAAGACTACAATTCTCTTGTGGATCAGAGACTTCACATGAGAAGAATTATTGAGCAGTCCACGCTTCTTCAGGAAACACAGGGAGCATTGCAGGGAGACCAGGGAGTTACTGCTGTTCTTTCAGGAGTGCTTCGAAAACTGCAGAGAGAAGCTCCGGAAAGGGAAGAGCTGGCAGAACTGATCTCACAGGCTTCCATCTCAGCCGAAGAGGCTTCCAACCGTATCCTTTCAGAGATGTCCGATCTGGAAGATGCTCCTGACAGGATAACAGAAATTGACAGCAGACTTGACGAGTATTCAGTGCTCATATCAAGGTGCGGTGGAACGGCCCAGTCTATGATTCACCACAGAGAGTCACTATTTCTTCGACTTCAGGAGTACACCGTCGCCCGGGAAGAACTGAGCACTATCCAGCTCAAGCTGCCTGAACTTACAGAAAAAGTAAGTGAAACTGCCAGAGAACTCACCCTGAAAAGAGAAGTTGCCGGAGAGAAACTTTCAGCACAGGCAGTTGCTGAAATGAAACAGTTGAATATGCCGTTCGCTCAATTTTCCATCCGGTTCAATCCACCCGGTTCACCTGTTGCTGTGGCTGGTACGGATCTGGACTCAAGAGGAGCGGAATCGGTTCTTTTTGTGTTCTCTGCCAACAAGGGTATCCCGATGGATTCACTTGAGGCCGTGGCCAGCGGAGGAGAGCTATCCAGGGTTGCTCTTTCTCTTGCCCTGGTTGTTGCAGATTCATCCTCGGCATCTACTCTGGTGTTTGACGAAATAGATGCGGGAACAGGGGGGGAAACAGCTCATGACCTGGCGGAATCTCTGGTTAGAGCAGCCTCCTCAAGACAGATCATTGTTGTTTCACACCTTGCTCAGATAGCATCCAGAGCACACAGGCATCTGGCTGTAGAAAAAACTTATTCCGATGATATGCCAGTTACCACAGTAACCATTCTGGATTCCCGCAGGGAACAACTAAAGGAGCTTGCAAGGCTTCTTGGTGGAGGCACCGGCGCAGAAGATCATGCTTTCAGATTACTGGGAGCGGAATAATGATTACCGGCAGGTTTTTTACTGCAGCAAATATTGTAAGCATTATCAGGGTTCCTCTGGCTGTGGCTGCATGTTTTTCTCTGTGGAATGGACATTCAGGTTATACACTCCTCTTCGTGATCCTGGCCATTCTATCAGATGCTGTTGACGGCAAACTGGCAAGAGTCACAGGAACAGTCAGCGACTGGGGTAAGATCCTTGATCCACTTGCAGATAAGATTGCATTGGCACTTTTCGCAGTAACAATGCTTCTCATGAATCTGCTTCCCCTCTGGCTGTTTGTTGTTCTTGCAGCGAGAGATCTGCTTATTGTAATCGGTGGTCTTCTGTTTTACAGAAAAAAGAAACCTCCATCCTCTAACATCTGGGGCAAACTGGCAACAATGTTTCTGTCTTTTTACATGCTCAGGCAGGCTGTATTCCTGCAGTTTCAGTTCCCCAGGGCAGACTGGTTTCTCCAGACTGACGGTCTGGGTTTGCTTTCCATGGCACTGGTTGTGTTGAGCTTCGCTACGTATGTACATGCCGCCATATCACAGAGAGGAATTTCACTTGAGGCTTAAAAGACTTGAAATTGTTGGATTCAAATCGTTTGCTGATCCGTTCAGGATAGATTTCAAGCAGGGTATTTCCTCAATTGTTGGTCCCAATGGATGTGGTAAGAGTAATGTTGCTGACGCTATCAGATGGGTTCTGGGAAACCAGAGTCCCAAGCAACTCAGAGCAGACAGAATGGAGTCAGTTATTTTTTCCGGCTCCACCAGGCGCAAGCAGCTTGGAATGGCAGAGGTTATCCTTACTTTCGATAACACAGACAGATTGCTTGGTCTGGAGTTTGACGAAGTATCTGTGTCCAGAAAACTTTTTCGTTCCGGTGACAGCGAATACAGCATAAACGGCAGCCGTTGTCGACTCATGGACATAACCGATCTTGTGGTGGACAAGGGGCTGGGATCAACTGGATACTGGATACTTGAATCCAAGATGGTGGGAACCATTCTCTCCAACAGACCTGAGGATCGCAGATTTCTGTTCGATGAAGCTGCCGGAATAGTTAAGTACAAGATACAGAGGCATCGAGCAGAACTAAAACTTAACTCGGCTGGCAATGATCTGGAAAGACTGTCTGATATTATTTCAGAGGTGGACACCACCTGCAATGGTTTGAAACGCCAGGTTTCAGCATTCAAAAGACATAAGAAGGTTTCAGATGCAGTTAAGGCAGTGAAGGAAGCTATGAGTTTCCTGGAGTCTTCAGAGATAAGAGGAAAACTTAAGGAAAAAAGAAAGCTGCTGGATGAAACAAGTTCTGTTGTTGGCAGGGAAACTGCTGCTTTGTCATCTCGAACCACTGTTCTTGCTGAGGCAAGGATGGAATTCAGTAGAGTACAGGGCAGGCTGGACGAAGCGCACAGAAAGTGTTCTGATCTGGATTCGAAGCTCGCATCTAATGACAGAGAGTCAGCAGTTACAGCAGAGAGAATAACTTCCGCTGAAACAAGAATTGCAGAGAACAATGCCAGAATGGCCAGAGAGAGGGAGCGCATTCACAGGTACACAGCCGATCTGGAGAAACTTGAGGATGAGAAATCACAGCTTGCGATCTCCTCGAAAATCTTTGAAGAGGATAATGTAACATCTTTAAAAAAACTGGAAGAGTTGAAGCTTCATCTGGGAAAAATGAGTGCAAACCAGGGAATTGCGAAATCACGCAGGCTTGAGATCGATTCTGAGCTGGAGAAGCTCAGGCAGTCTTTCCGTGAGCAGATCCGTATTGAAGAAGCACGCATACAGAAACTCTCATCGGTAAAGGATTCAATTGAGATCCTCTCCGAAAGAAATGTTTCCATAAGTGACAGTATTTCCCGATTCGCTGAAGATCAGGTTGTTTTGATTGAGAGAACAGAGTCCATAGAGAAATCACTTAAGAACAAGATCAGCACACAGGAGAAATTACTTGCAGAGACCACTGAGCTGAGCAGCAGGATATCAGAATCAGGGCAGACCGTGGCCGTCCTCAGAGAGCAGGAGAGGAGAGTCAACAGGCTTCTTCAGGAATCCTCCACAACAGGATCTCTTTCATCCCTTCTAAAGCCCCTGTCAGGAATGGGAAAAGCCATTGGAGCCTACCTGGACAGCTTTAACTCAGCGCACATTGCAAGCAGAATCTCAGATGAAACCCCGGGAGAGGGAAGACGATATGCAGTTCCAGTCAAGTGTTGCTCTGAAGAACTGCCACCTGGAGCGACGTCTCTTGCAGACTGTGTGGAACAGGATGACATGAGTCAACTCACAGGACCCCTTCTCAGTTACTGTGTACTTGCTCCAGACAGGGCAACCGCAGCATTGTGGATCAGCCAGGGGATCTCTCGGACGGTGGTTACTGTAAACGGAGACATTTTCAGACCGGACGGTCTGTTAAGACTGGGAGTGGCAGAATCCAGTGCCGGTTCTCTTGAGCTCAATGACATTCTTGAGGACCTGGAAAAGAAGCTGAGCACATATGTGAGTCAAGTGGATGAACTGAGACTCTCTCTCAACAAGAAAAATGAGGAACTTTCTTCTCTGAGGGCCTCAACAAAGGAAGTTCGTGAGGAACTTCGACTCGTTGAGAAAAAGCTTGTTGGGACTCAGACATCCCTCGCGAATTCGAAAATGGAGTTAAGCTCCGTTACAAAAAATCTTTCCCTGCAAAATGATGAGCTTACAGAACTCTGTAAGAATGATTCCACTGGAACCGGCATTGCTGTGGAGGAATCCATTGCTTCCCTTGAAGAAAAGAGGGCAACTGCCGCAGCTGATGAAGAAAAAGCTGCGACTTTGGTTTCCAATGCGGAGAATCAGCTGATGGAGGCAGAAAGGGATCATGACAAGTGCAGTTTCAACCTCAGAGAGAACCAGAACAGACGAAAAGAGATCACAGGCAGAATAGGAATGCTGGGGAAAGAGGCTGACAGCCTTCATGACCTGCTCCTGGAGCTGGAGCGTGAGAATGATGGTTCTGGAAGCAGCATTGCCTCTCTGAGAAATAGAACAGACATACTGAAAAAAGAAAATGCTCTGCTGAAAACAAGGCGAGGCCAGGAGGAAAGTTTAAGAAATGATTACTCCCAGGAGAGAAATACACTGATGGAAAGCACTGCAATCCTGGAGAAGGAAGTGCAGTTGATCAGGGAGAAACTGGGAAAAGCAAAGAGTTTGATGATCGAGCTTGAAGCCCGGACAGCATCTCTTCTTGAAAAATTGGAAGATATGGAGGGGGAGTGTACGGTTGAAGAGAATCCTTTCATTGGAAGATCTCCCCAGGAGCTGGCACACGAACTTGCTTCAAGAAACACTGTTCTTGAGCGAATTGGTCCAGTGAATATGCTTGCTGTTACTGAATACGAGGAATCCACGGCGAGACTTGGATACCTGGTAGAACAGAGAGACGATCTTGAGCGAGCAAGAGCCTCATTATCCAGAGCAATTGCAGAGATCAATGCAGAGGCTGCTGCTCGTTTCAAAGAGACGTTCGATAAGGTCAGGACAAATTTCCAGGAAATGTTTATCAAGTTGTTCGGCGGTGGAGAAGGTGACATCATCTCCATAGAGGGGGATGACCCGCTTGAGGGTGGAATTGAGATCCTTGCCCGACCGAAGGGCAAGAAACTTAAGAATGTGATTGCCCTGTCTGAAGGTGAGAAGGCCTTGACCGCGGTTGCACTTCTTTTCAGCCTCTACCTGGTAAAGCCGTCTCCATTCTGTGTTCTTGATGAGCTTGACGGGCCTTTTGATGATTCCAATACAGACAAGTTTGTCGAAATCCTCAGAGACTTCAGTGAGAACACACAATTCATTGTTATTACACACAACAAGCGAACTATGGAAGGGTCTGATGTATTGTACGGGATCACCATGGCAGAAGAGGGTGTCAGTACTATTACATCTGTAAGCCTGGAGGAAATGGTGCGTCAGAATTGAATCTAAAAGATAAGCTTAAGAAAAGCAGAAATGCGCTTTCCAGAAAACTGGGGGTAGTATTCGGTCAGGGAGTGGATGAAGAAACCCTGGAGGTGGCCGAGGAGATACTTCTTGCAAGCGATCTTGGCTGGGAACTTACAGAACTGGTTTTGAAGAAATTCAGAGAAGAATTTAAACTGAACAGCAACAGCAACTGGAAAATCATACTGGTCACGGTTCTCGAGGATCTTCTTCCGGAATATCAACCCTGGACTCCTGACTCACAACCAGCGGTAACTCTGGTTGTGGGGGTTAACGGTGCCGGTAAGACTACAACAATTGCCCGTCTATCTCAAAGAATTGCAGCTGGCGGCGAGACTGTTCTTATGGGATGTGCTGATACTTACAGGGCAGCAGCTTCAGAGCAGCTGGCTCTCTGGGGTCAGCGGCTGAACATTCCTGTTCATACAAGTGTTGAGGGTACAGATCCCGGGGCGGTTACATTTGATGCCATAAGAAAAGCGCAGAATAACAAGTATGATCATGTAATTATAGACACTGCTGGAAGGCTTCCCACACAAAAGGGTCTTATGGAAGAACTCTCCAAAGTGTACCGTGTGA
>JAOZRM010000124.1:7322-9333 GCA_029940175.1 Candidatus Sabulitectum sp.
AGCCCCGCATCGTATCCTGCTTGTTCTGGATGGAACCGTGGGGCAGAATGCACTTCCTCAAGCACAACAGTTTATGAAGTTTTTACCTGTGACAGATCTTGTGGTGACCAAGCTGGATGGAACTGCAAAAGGTGGTTCTGTTTTCGCCATGGCAAGAGAATTGAATCTTCCCATTCGCTTCATTGGTGTTGGAGAAGGTGCTGACGATCTGATAAAATTTGACGGGAGGACTTTCGTTGAAGCAATCGTTGGAGGAAATGACTGAACCCGGTGGTCTGAAAATCTCCTCGCTGGTTAAGTCTTACGGAAAAAAAACTGCTGTAGATAACCTGTCCTTCACTGCACAAGGAGGAGATATTTTTGCTCTTCTGGGGCCGAATGGAGCAGGCAAAACAACCACTCTGAAGATGATCAGCGGCCTCATAATTCCGGATTCAGGGCAGATCATGCTTGACGACAAGCCTGTAAGTACTCTCAGGCACAGGATTGCATACGTTCCCGATGAACCAACAATCTTCCCCAATCTATCCGGAAGAGAGTACCTTCGTTACACTGGAAGATTGCGTGGGTTGGATCACGATGTTATCAAGCAACGCTCCAATCTCTGTTCAAAGGTCTTTGAAATGGATGGCTGGCTGGATAACAGGTCGGGCTCATACTCTCATGGCATGATCCAGCGAGTAGTGTTATCAGGCGCTTTCGTGGCAAGACCGGATCTTTACGTAATAGATGAACCTCTTGTAGGTCTTGATCCTCCTGCAGCAGAAACATTCTGGAGGATGGTGGAAGCCGCCGCAGTCCAGGGCGCTGTTGTAATTATCTCAACACACACACTTGCAATTGCATCCAGACACTGCAAGCGATTTGGAATTATTCACCACGGCAGGCTTCTTCGAACTCTTTCCAGAGGAGAACTGTCCGGAGGAGATCTGCAGGAGCTGTTTTTTAAAGTAACTGGCACATCACCGGCGGAAGTTCACGATTATTTCTCGGCTGAATAACCCTTCCCTTTTCATTCTTGCACCAACAGTTTATAAATAATAGTGGTGGGAACATGGGCGGGAGGATAGTTTGCCTAGAATCGACGTTGATAAGTATACGTCTATGGATACATTGACCGGCCTTGGAGATAAGGAAACATTCTCCAGAAAACTTACCTATTGTATCTCTGATAATTCACCTGAAAGCACAATCTTTTCCTTGATTATGATTGATATAGATCATTTCAAAAGTGTTAATGATGGATTTGGTCACAGAAGAGGCGATCAGATCCTGTCTGAATTTGGTAGTAGAGTAAGAGAAATCTCCAGAGAAAAAGATATGATGTTCAGGTATGGCGGTGACGAGTTCACCGGCATTCTCCTGGGCGCAGACAAAGATGAAGCCCTGCAGTTTTCCCAGCGTCTTCTTGAAAAAGTAAGCGGAACAGAGTTTGAAGGAGATCCACCTCTGTTCATATCCTTGAGTATTGGTGTTTCACAATTCCCCATAGACGGACTTTCTGTAAAGGATCTTTTTGATGCTGCAGACAGACGATTGTATGCTGCCAAACGAAGTGGTCGCAACAGAATTGTTGCCCTTGATGATCCTGACCACTATGAGAACATTACCGGCATTGAGAGTCGGCTGCTGGGCAGGGAAAAGGAACTTGCTGCATTTATGCTGTTCTCTGAGGAGGCCGGTGATAAAGGGAGAGGATTTTTTCTTGTTCTAGGTCCCGACGGTTCCGGCAAAGGCTGTTTTCTTGACGCTGCTGCTTCGCTTCTCTCTCTTAGTGATTACAAACTTCTTAAGGTGTCCGGAGCAAGAACCGATCTTCAGGTACCACATTCAACCATTGCCTCGGCGCTGGGTTGTCCTGCAGATGAGGATGCGGTTATTGACGCTCTTTATTGCTATGCTGGAGTTTCAATGTGCCTGGGTGTTTTTCTTAAGGATATGCATCTGATCGACCGCTCTTCCATTGAAGATATACTTAGATTCTATGCCATTTATCCTGGCTGGATGGTGA
>JAOZRM010000006.1:0-20863 GCA_029940175.1 Candidatus Sabulitectum sp.
GTCTTTCTATTCCTTTTTGTAAAAAAGCATACTGGCAGGGTACCGGCATTAATAGCAGCACTTTTGTGGGTACTCTCTCCCTACTCAGTTTCACTCGGGCAGGAGGGCTGGCTGTATGGTACTCTTGCATGTTTCGGCTTTGCCTTTATCTACGTGTCGGATCTTGCCTGGAACGGAAATAAGCCTGCTGTATTTTTGCTTGTTCCGCTGGGGCTTGCAGGTATGTTGATACAGCACCTTTTCTTTCTGTTTCTCGCTGCGGGGTTTCTTCTCTATTTTACCGTTCCAAAAGATAAGCGAGTTCCACTGCGTACATTTATTCTTCTGGCTGTAATCATGGCTCTGGTATACACTCCCTTTGCTTTTGCATCAATTGAACAAGCATCATTGAGGGCTGAAAGGTCAGCCAACGCAGATGTTGCTGCCTTTGCTAAGACCAGGATGATGAACAGGGTTCCCACAGTGTTTGCCAGGTTGATTCCCGGAGGAATAGCAGGAGAATACTGCAGAGGGATGTTCGGAATTTCCACGACATCTTTGATATTCACAGGATCGTTGCTTTCTGTACTGGTTTCTTTGATTCTCGCTTTTTTTGATAGAAAACTAGCTGTTTCTTTAAAGATTTGGATGGCAGGTGTATTAATCATTCCGCTACTTCTTTTTTTGAAAGAGGACCCAACAGTACGTCATCTGTCAATTCTGTGGATTCCATTGGGATTAGCAGTATCAAGTTTATACAGCCGATTTAAGCCTGCTGCAGTTGCGCTTCTTCTTCTTGCGGTTGTGCTTCTTTTTCCATACTACAGAATTACCAGTTTCCCTTACCACAGGTCTGACTGGAGGAGTGCTGTGAATACTGTTTTATTCTCCCGGACTGAAGATCAGCAACTTGTAATTTTAGCAGGTCAGAACGGTGGTGTTGCCTGGGATTATTATGCTGGCCCTGGAACAGACAGAATCGCTTCCGGGGGTGAAACCCCTTACGCAAAACAGGCTACAAGCAGCTCTGTCAATCCGATTGCCGTTGTGGACAGTCTTCTCTCAGAAGGAGATCAGGTCTGGGTTATTCATGATATGTGGGGAGGGCCATCAGGGGCAGAGATTGCTCCCGGTTACACAATTTACTATCACGAGATGCCAAGCGCTCATATAGAGGTTCTCCTTTTCGGCAACTGATGCTTTCAAGAGGATGAAACTGATTGTTAAAGTAGGGGGTGAACGCTTCTTGACACAAGTAGACGACCGGTCTTATGTGTGGATATGAATTCCCTTAACTAAAGCCATATTTACAGGCTGGTACTCATTTAGAAAAGGAGCTTCAATTCGCTCACTATTTGTTATTTTACTTATTGCTACAGTTTGCTTCGCTTCTTCCGGAGGTCCGGATGGAGGAGGATACTACTGGTACGATCAGGAGGAAAATTCTGAGTTTTTTACCAATAACTGGGTTGATATCTCAACTACCGGAACCTATATGGGCCCTGGAGATGATACCTTCTGGTTTGCAGGAACTCTGAATTTTGATTTTGTTTTTTATGGAGAAGAGTCCAACGATATCTACATCGGTTCAAATGGAACAATAGTGTTCAGAGACTTTTACCTTGGGTGGGGTTTCACCCACTTCCCATCTCTCAATTCATGTTTTGTAGATGCTCTTGTGGCGCCGTGGTGGTGTGATCTCGACGCCAGCGATGAAGGAGGAATATACTTCCGGGAATTCTCCGATCACTTTGTTGTAATGTGGAATGCGGTTCCTCCCTGGGTAGAGTCAGGACCAGCACCATACTACATCACATGTATCATTATTGGATGGGCATCCCCTGATGGTGTCGCAAACTCTGATATTGCCTTTCTTTACAATTCGTCATGCAACGAGCCCCAGGGTTCCAGCGGTATGCAGGGAACCAGGTACATTGGTACGGAACTTCAATATATGCCTCTTGTCAGTGAACCTGGAAACTGAAATCTGCTAACTCCGGAGAGTGATCTGTTTGGAACAAGTGCTTTGGAGAGAAGAAGCTGGACGTCAATAAAGGTAGCTCATCAAGACTGGACTTATTAGAAAGGCATTACCGATGAAGATTTCTTCCCTGCTGACTGTGCCGGATTGAAGAGTACATTACAGGCAGGAGAAGCTGCATTTTCTGGGACTGTGTTCCAATGATTGGTCGGGAGCCAGTTCCTGGTTTGTTCTTGATCTCACAGATGTAGTAAAATCCTGGGTGGTAACCCTTCATACAAAAAGGGGGTTGCAGCTGGTGTTGAGAACACAACAAGTACCTAGTGTCCGGGATTCTATTCATCCAATTTCCTGATCCAGAGTTCATACATTTCTTCTTGTTATTGCCACAGGATTATCAACTTACAATTTAACCTGGGCGGAAGTGAAAATTAGAAACGCGGAGCTTATCTCGCAGTGACTTCGTAAGTAATGAAACAGTTCCCATCTTCCTTTTTCAGTATTTTCGTCTTCATGCCTTCGCGAGTTAAAACAGTCTTGACCATCTTTTCCCCGAACATGCTGTTTGCTGTTTGTTCTATCATTGTCGGGAAAGGACAAAAAGTGTTTCCAGGGGAAAGTTCTGCTTTGCCAACACCAATCGGGCAGAAACGGCAGCCGGAGGAACCTACTCTTAATGAAGCATGATCACTGTCTATCTCATCAATCTGTACCTGCCCTGCAAGTTGAAATACTTTGTCCATGAACTCGACTACAGGCTTTAATCTTTCACTTACAGATCCATTGCTCTGGGCCAGCTTGCAGGCTTCCTCATAGTCTGGAAGGGTGTTGAAATATGGTATGATGAAGTTGTCCATGGAATGTTTCAGCAATCTGTTCAGGAATGCCTGATTGAACATACCTTCCTGGCTGGCAAGTGAACCTAGCAGGGAAGCGATCATTAGATGCCACTGTGACAGTTGGCGATCATCAATTAGAGCTTTCATCTCATTATCTACAAGCATGTAACATCTCCCTTAAAAGTGCACAAGGAACCCGGGATGATGTTGTGGTCCCGATGTATGCTTGCGCTATACCAGGAACTCTGTGTTTTTTAATAACATACAATACTAAGTATGTCAAGATTGACAAATCAATATCAAATAGGTAGGAATATAGCAACTTGAGTGTATGCCGTTGAATGAGTGAATATGCACGAAGTAATTTTGAACTTGACAGAAAAGACGACCGGTCTAATAATAGCCTCTACTGAAGCCATGTGAAGTTACTCTGCTTTTGGAGGTTTGAAATGAAACGAATTAGTTTTCCAATGATGTGCGTGATTCTGCTACCTTTGTTGTGGGCATCTGCGGACGAAATACTTATTGAACCCAACAGAGATGCTTTCGTGTGTGATTGTGACCCCGGCGCAACAAATCCCTTTGCCGGTAATCAGTTTCTTGCACAAGGCAGAATTAGCAGTTGTTTTCACCGTACCTACATTTCATGGGACTTAAGTGATATTCCAGCTGGCTCAACAATTGAGAGTGCAGAGTTCCGCATTTACTGTGCCCAGAGGGACGGAGCTGCTTCAGGAAATATGCTGTATTTTGGTGTTACCGAGGACTGGAATGAGAACACAGTTACCTTTGGGAACCGACCGTCACATACAGAAGAAGGCGTTGTAATTCTATCAGAGTGGCCTGTCGCAAACTCCTGGCACTCTGTTGATGTTACAGATTTTACAGTTGACTGGTTTTCCGGTGAAACAGATAATTATGGACTTTACTGCCACAGTCAGTATTGCACAGCAATGAATGACTGTCTTTTCTACTCCTCGAGAGTTTCTGTTCCTGCGTACAGGCCGAAACTTGTTGTCAATTACACCACTTCGGCCAGTCTTGATCCAGTTACATGGGGAGAAGTGAAGGTTATTGAATAATGCGGAAGAACAGAGAGATCCGCATATTGTACATTGTTGTAATTGTACTGCTTGTACCTGGCGTATCGATAGGGGAAGGCGAGTTAGCTGATCCTGTTGCCATTGCGGAGGAGATGGCTACTGAATCGGTAGAGGATAGTACAGGATACTGTTGCACAGGCTCTGCAGACAGTGTATGTGCGGCTTCTCTTCAAGGCCTCCCTCCGCTGCCGGAAGACTTGATCAGAGAGAAGAAAGAGTCAGGAAGTACAGCAGAAGAAGGTAATGCTATTACTTCTCCCTGAGAACAGTAGAGTCGATCCATAAACTGAGGTCCTCACCGCACATTCTTGTACCGTTGTGGCCACAGGGAAGCAGATAGCTGTTCCCGCTGTTCACATTGTTTCTTCAAGAACAGTTACTGAGATCAGCGTTGAAAGTTCATCTGCAAACCTTCTCATCTTAGCTGGATCTCGGGAAACGTTGAGAAGGTGGCTGGTTCCATGCAGGGATACCAGAGAAAGAAGAGCAGCTTTGCCAGGATTAATTTTCAGCAGAATTTTTTGAATAGAGTCGATGTCCATTGTCTTTCTTTGAGTGCCCGGCCTTCTAAAACTGATCTTTCTTTCCATCTGATCCACTGTTATTCCAGCACCTAGGCCATTCCGTCTTAAGAAGAAACCAATAAGATTGGCAATAATGAAAATTCCAATTGCCAGAATGATGTGGATGTTGCTTTCTGCTGATCCCTTCACCTGGGATGTCTGATAGAATACAGCACCAAAGATAACCAGAGGAAGAATGCCCAATGCAATAGTTAAACCTGGCTTGCCCCCCGTACCGGAGTTTCCGGTACCAGCAAAATATCTTCCATTTTTTTCTCTAAAGAATTCCAAAAGAGTTCCCCTTTCCAACAGCTACAGTGTTAAGTTGTAACATAGCAAACCTAGGTCGCAGGTAAGAGCCTTATGCAGAAGTTCTCTTTCGACACTTCCCTTGCAGATGAACTGGGCTGTGCCGTCTCCTTGAGAGCCTACCCCTTTTCCTCCCCAGGAGTAAATTCCGGTCTTCTCATGTCCAAGTACCTTATGAAGCCCCGGTGCAGTTAACTCCGAAGGACACGCAGGCGCGATCATTTCATCAAAGATGTACTGTGCATCCGTCATCAGTCTCCCAAGAGTCTCTGCATTTCCCTCCTCAATAGCTCTGCAGGCGTCAGTAGTGATTCTGTGATTTTCTGCCCCGAGGGCTTGCCTGAGAAGTCTGTCTCCACCGGCGAAGGCTGAATTGAGATCATCCAGTATTTTTCGTGTATTCTTGTCTGCCCGGAGGTCTACAATAAGAAAGTGCAGTGGTTTTCGCCTGGGAATGATCTTTGTTGTCATTTCATCACCATCGAATGTAAGCAGAACAGGAGTACTGCCATAGGCACAGGCTTGATCCATTCTTCCACAGTGCGATCCGGTAAGAAGTTCGCCTCTGTAGGCAAATTCCATTTCCGCTTCTATTGAGAGGTTAAGCTGGTGAACCTGGTTGAATGCTCTTGCAACAAGAACGCAGGTTGCAGCAGATGAGGAAAGCCCTTTTTTCATGGGCAGCGTTCTCTCTGTGATCTTCAGTCTTAGTCCCAGATTCGGATACTTCTTCAGAACTGCGCTAGCGGTGCCTACCGCATAGGAATCAAAAATACCTGATGCCGCCTTTTCTGCCAGATCATTCCGGTAAGATTGTTCCGGGCTTGCTGACCCATCTGGAAGTATCTGTGAAAGAAGAAAGCCGTTTTCCTCCATTTCGGCACTACCGTATATCCCCTGGTCTGTACCTGCAATGATGCACTTTCCTGTTTTAACAGTTCTGTCCGTTTTTCTGTATTCTCCAGCCCAGTCAGAATGCTCTCCGAACAGACAGAGTCGGCCGGGGACGAAAAGATCAATCTTTTTCAATTGTATTTGATTCCTCAGCTTCTTTTTCAAGGCCGAACCTTGCCATAGTCTCCTGTGTAGGTCTGCCAGTTGTTTGGTCCCAGCCTCTGAGGGAATAGTACTCGTCCATAACCTTTCTGAATTTTTCTGAATTCAATTCAATCCTGCGGCCAATAAGAGGATTGGTCTGCTGCTCGGCTTTCTCAAAATAGGGAATTACTGTTTCATCATCTGCTCTTGATCTGTTGAAATTTCTTACCAGCAATGCACGCTCAAGCTGAATTACCCTTTCTGAAGCATGTTCAAGATCCTGATCGCTCCATGGAACACCGGTTAAAGAGGTGAACATGTGTCTTTCGAATGAAGGACCATCCATATCGCCAGCTCTGGCGAAGTTGTCATCAGTTTTTCTTGAGTAGATTCTGGGAAAGACCTGATCGCCCACAGTAAGAGAATCTTTCATAACAGATCTCTGACCGTGCCACCATACCGGGTATGCCTTTCCGGAGTAGCCGCTTTCGGGATCTGCGCAAGTCTTAGATCCGTAGATCCTTGCAGATACTTCTTTAATCCTTTCCCAGTCCAGACCTAGCTCTGGTGAGCAAATTTTGCTCCATCCCATGATGTTCTGCCCATAACCATGGGCACTTGAGATAGGATCCCGGGTATCCACAGCCCATTGAAGAGCACTTACTATCCAGTAGGGAAAGAAAACATAGTTGATTTTGTCTCCGTGACCATCCCAGTGGCCTGCGTATCCCCATGCAGGGAACAGCTGTTTTACCCTCTCCTCCCCAATGCCAAGAATTCTGCTTGCCCTCACAGTTCCTTCCGAAAGGGCTGAGCGAAACTCGCCTTCCCTTCTTGAAATTCCTTTCAGCAGAAACTCCCAGAACCTCGGGTTGTCCAGATCTATTTCCATCCCGTCAATTCTGGATAACTCTCCGTCTTCCTTCAGGTAGCGAATCCACGGAATCATACCAACAAGTATTTCCCAGTGATTAAGACCCTCATCATTTGCGATCTGTCCAATCTCAAATCCTGCCTCAAACCCAAGCTTCCAATCGTAGAAACTCTCCTTAAAACCTGGAAAAAGACCGGCAATACAGTCGACCTGACCAGCCAGTTTTTTGCCCCTTTGAAGCACAGAAGGTACAGTTGTATAGAATCTGGCATCGTAACATCTTACAGCACATCCCTGGGTACAAGCCTGGTACCGCTGCCCGAATCTTCTAACCTTCTCCGGATCCAGTTTTGCCGTGTGCGGCCACCCATGGGATCCGTGAGCCTCATTTCTGATCAGGCGGCAGACCTCAGCGAATCGTTGGGGATCAGCAACATCAAGCGGAAGAGACCCATGAACCGCAATGGCTTTAAGGTTCTTTGAGCCCATTACCGCACCATAGCCTCCCTGACCTGAAGCACTTTCTGTTTCGGTTGCTGCTATGGCAATACGCACCTTGTTCTCTCCGGCAGGGCCAATGGAAAACACTCGCCAGTCTTTGCCATATTGCGCCATTATGTCTTTCTGTGATTCGTAGATGCCCATGCCCCATAAGTTTTCGGCATTCTCAATTATGCAGATTCTGTTCTCTATTTTCAGAAAAACAGGGTCTGGAGCTCTTCCTGTAACTATCAATCCGTCAAAACCGGCATGTTTGAGCTCCGCTCCCCAGTGACCTCCGAAGGAAGATCTGGAATACCACTCCACAGGATGCCCCTGGGCTGAAATACCGGAGACAGTGGTCCGGCCAGAGAAAGGAGCAGCAGTTCCAGTAAGAGGGCCTGTAAGTATTATCAGAGGACTGTCCGGATCAAAGGCACAGGTTCCCGGAGGTATCTCATCCCAGGCAATTCTAGCAGCCATTGCCCTTCCACCGTACCAGTCTGGGAGGTAATCCATTGTGTCCTGATGATGAATTGTTCCTGTGGTAAGGTTAACTCTGAGCAGTTTACCTGCGTACCCTCCATATTTCATGACTGATTTTCCTTAAAGGTTATTGCACCGAACTTGCAGGCCTCTGCACATAGAGCTTCTCCATTGCACAGATTGCATTTAAGGGGAATCTTACTTGATCCCTGTTTGAACATTGCCCCGAATGGGCATGCGGAAATACAGTTACCGCACCGGATGCAAGTATCAGAGTTGATTCTCCATGCTCCTGTTATTTTGTCCAGAAAAATGGCGTCAACTGGACATGACCTCAGGCATTCCGGGTGGGTACACTGCCTGCAGAATGTAACAGAGTGAAGTCCTGAAAACAGCTCAAGATCAACCCGGATGGCTGTTGAATTCCTGCTGTGCATACAGGTATGGCGAAGAGAACATACCGCTTCACAGTTCAAACAGCCGGTGCACAAGTCTTTTTTTACAATGAGTCCTGCCATTAAGCTCCTTCCTGGTCACAATGTTTTCATTTCGGAGTGATGTCAACTGGATGAAAGAGGTAGATTTTGGTATTTTTCCGTTCAATCTATTTAGTGGAGAATTATGAAGCAGACGGTTCCTTACAAATTAAGATACAGCAGTCGGTCAAAAAGGTTGAGAATAGAAGTTGTTCCCGGTGAAGTAAGGGTAGTCGCACCAGTTGGTTCAAGTATTTATCTTATTGACGAATTTGTTAGGTTAAAAGAGAGATGGATCACAAAAAAAATAGCTGCTTTTAATTCCACCGCCCAAACCCATATTTCCGCACTTTCCAAGGATGGTAGAGTGGCGAATGTTCTCGGCCGACTGATTGATGTACCTCCATTGGATGATGCCGATGATATTGTCCAGTGGTTTGATGGTATGCTGATGACTTTTCTTACTGAAACGCAGGAAAAATACACAAAGCTGGTTCCATCCAGGATAAGAATAGGAAATGCTCGAACACGCTGGGGAAGCTGCAGTGTAAATGGAGTGGTGATGATAAACAGAAAACTGGTTCATGCCCCTTCTGATGTGGTTGAATATGTTTTTGTACACGAGCTGGTTCACCTCAAACACAGAAATCACTCGAAAGCGTTCTGGAACACGGTTAGACACTATCTGGGAGATGTGAAACCACAGAAAAGATGGTTGAAGCTTCTGGGAGCTCATCTTTTGTAGCAGGGAGGAAGATGCCTCTTCCCCCCTGTATTCAGGATTATTCAGTAACTATCATTCGGGAAGTCAAGGATTCACCATTGAATTCCAGTTTCATTAGATACATTCCAGGAGAGAGATCACTTACATCAATGTCCATGATAGAGGAGCCACCGGGAAGAATTTCCGAGATGGAGTGGATTTCCCTGCCGGAGATATCGTAGAGATTCAGATCTAAAGTTCCTGTTGATGGAATGGAAACATTAAGAGAAGCAGAGGTATTCACCGGATTTGTCACAAGACCCATGGATATCATTTCTGCATTTACAAAGGAAGTTTCTCCTTCAATGCCGGTACCAACAGGCACAGCAAGAGCTGCAACAGTGGCTATAGCTGCTTTTGCCATGTTTGTTCCGAACGGAAAGTACTGGAGATAGTTTGACATAATGTCGGTTGTCTGGTGATAATGAGGGTTACTCCAAACACCTTTCTCTATGGAGAGCATCGCAGCATAACCGGCGTTCCAGAAACTGGCGTGATCGCTTGCAGATACCGGAGAGGAAGCAACAATCTTATCCAGAGCAGGCACGTAAGTATCGCTTATTGCATCGAAAGCTAACCCAAGCCCTGTTGATGCAGTGTTGTAGTGCAACCATGCCTGGTCTTCAGAGGCTGGACCGTAAAAGATCATATCAAGATTGACTACACCCAAAATGTCACTTCCAGCAGCAGCGGCTGAATCGGCAAAGTGTTCACTGCCGTACAGTCCCTGTTCTTCTCCACCCCAGAGGATGTAGAGAACCGTGTACTCGAAGTCATACTGGCTCATTATTCTCGCTGCTTCCATTACTGCTGCAGAGCCACTGCCGTTATCGTCTGCACCTGGAGCATCGGTCTGGGTATAAGGGGAGATGCTGTCCAGGTGGCCGCAGATGATCCAGTACTGGACTGGATTAACTGTTCCTGTCTGGGTTGCAACAACATTCTGACTGTCATATCCAAGCATGGAAAAATGCTTGATCTCTGAATCCAGTCCATAAGATGTGAACCTGTCATTGCTCCACTCACAGGCGGTATCGAAACCATCGGTATTTGAGTATCTGGTGAGGTAGCTCTGGTAGTTTGTTGTAATGGAGATAAGACTATCCTCGCTGACCAATGCAGTTATTTCCGCCACAGTGTCGTCATATTCCCGAGTGACAGGCAGAGGAAGAGGAGTGAAG
This sequence comes from Candidatus Sabulitectum sp., assembly GCA_029940175.1. Classification (GTDB taxonomy): domain Bacteria; phylum Fermentibacterota; class Fermentibacteria; order Fermentibacterales; family JCC-6; genus Sabulitectum. The sequence goes on from JAOZRM010000006.1 coordinate 10,073, forward strand.
GGCGCGCGGGTTTCTCTGAGAGGTTGAACCATGAAAATGTCTGATCTGAGGAAATTGCCCCTCAACGGTCTCAACAACCTTACTATCAAAGTTCTGTCATTTCTGTAAACAACCTCACCAAGTTCAGTGGCTTGAAGAATTCCGTTGTCATTTCGGGTAGTTACCAGAGCATATGCATCCAGGTCCACAGCGCCGGTATCCAGAATACTACCGGTTCTCTCAGATTCAAGTCCGAAGGCAACAACATGATCCTCCGCCCTGTATACAATTATGTATGAATCCGTGGCCTGAGCAGATACGCCGGGAATTGTGAAAAGTGATCCGGCAAACACTGTGCCGGAGAGAGTGAGTAAAACCAATGTGTATATAACAGGTAATTTCACAACATACCTCTTTCAGTATTGTGATCAGGTTAATTTTGTGCGGGGCCATATCATACTGAATTTGTAGGTTGTTCTCCAGGGGCAACTCCCCCGTGACAGTTGCTGGAGAGTGTTGTATGTTAATTGTTAAGAAGTTCACAAACCGGGAGATTTATGAAAGCTGTAGTTACTGCTGTTATGGTGCTTTTCAGTGTTGTCAGTGCTGGTGAAATAGTGATTGGAACAGCAGATTTTGAATCACTGAATCCATTCTGTCATTGAAACGGTGATGCAAGACGCCATCAGGTGATGGTAACGGTTGAGGATATGGGCGGCACTCCAGTTCTAATTTCTTCTTTGGGGTTCATGCCGTCAGCATCTTCTCAGAGAACAGGATCGTACCATGAGTTTTCTCTTCTTCTGGGATACACTGATCTCGATGAACTCTCACCGAGATTCAATGATAACTGGAGTATACTTCCTGAAGAAGTTTTTTCAGATCCGCAATTGGAACTTACTGGTGTTTCCGGTGGTCAGTGGATCTTGTTTGAATTCTCTGATCCATTCATGTATGATGGAACTTCCAACCTTCTCCTGGAGCTTTCCTGGGATGGTCCTGTAGATCCTCCAGACAGCAAAATTTACTCCATGAACTGGGACAACACGGTGAACACTTCCCTTATCGGTTTCTCGCCGGATTCTGCCACTGGTTATGTTACCACCCTTACTCCGAATCTTCTTTTTGTTACCTCGGAGGCGGCCCTTGAAACACAAACCTTTGCAGGTATCAAGAGTTCTTTCTGAACAAAACAGATAACAAAATTGAGGCACTGACTCCCGCATTGAGGGATTCAACGCCTCTTGTCATGGGAATGGAAACAGATCCTGTCATGGTAGACTGAGAAGTTTCTGATAAACCGTGTGCTTCTGAACCTGTTACAATGCATACTGGAATTTTCAGATCACTTAACATCTTATCCATGGATATTCCATTGCTTTGGGCTCCCAGTATACAGTAACCGGGGAACTTTTCCGGGATACCAGTCAGATTGCTTTTTTCGCAGATTGGAATTGCGGAGTTCAACCCCGCAGAAGAACGAGTTACTTTCGGACTCCACGGGTAAGCGCTACCCTTCAGAAAAACAACTCCGGAACATCCGAAGGCTGCAGCGGAACGAATGGCAGTGCCGGCATTTCCAGGGTCAGCCACTCTGTCAAGAACAAGAACAGTTCCTCCTGTGAATATGTCACTGATAGAGTATTCAGGAGTTGGACAGACTGCGGTGATCCCCTGGGGTGTTTCTGTTTTTGATATGCATGTGTAGATGTGGGCAGGCACTCTGATCACTACAAACCCACTGCTGTCTGCAATTTTCGCAACCATCAGCGATTCATCTGAGGCATCTTCACTCACAGTTATAAAATCGATCTGACCGCCTCTGGTAAGGTGGTCGTGTACGAATTTTGGCCCCTCCATGAGAAACCTGTTCCGTTTTCGGCAGGAAGACGGTTTTTCCAGAGCAGCAGCCAGTTTAACCCGTCTGTTGGCTCTGCTGGTTACTGAATGGATCACTGAACCCCTTCGGGGATACCAAATTCGATGACTTTCTTAATAATTGCAGTTGTATCTGCTTCCGGGCGGATACCGGTAAGGCCAATGAGTCTTGAAACATCAGGCACTCTGCGCTGCATATCCTCAAAACCCTCGGGATAGGCTTTATCATACGGAACAATGATTATCTCAGAATTTGATCCTGAAATTTCTCTAACGCGCCTGGCCAGTTCAAGTATTGTTATCTCTTCTGTTGAACCTATGTTTACAACCTTACCCACAGCTTCAGGTTTATCCATAAGAGCGAGAACGCAATCTATCACTTCTGATACCAGGCTGAAGCAGCGTGTCTGCGTACCATTACCGAAAACCGTTATTGGCTGCCCTGTGAGAGCCTGGTTAATAAACCTGGGAAGCACCATTCCATATCTGCCTGATTGTCTTGGTCCCACTGTGTTGAAGAATCTGCAGATAACTACAGGGAGCCCGTAGGAATGATTGTATGCCAGAGCAAGAAATTCATCCAGAGCTTTGGAACAGGCGTAGCTCCATCTGTTTCTTGAGGTTGGCCCCAGAACGATGTCTCCATCTTCTTTAAAAGGAACCTTCCAGCTCTTACCGTAAACTTCACTGGTGGAAGCAATGAGAACCTTTGTGTTGTTTCCTCTGGCAGCTCTAAGGATGTTCTCCGTACCACTCACATTGGTTTCAATGGTTTCTACAGGCTTGTTTATTACATTCTCTACGCCCACTGCTGCAGCAAGATGAATAATTTCATTACACATATCTACACAGTTGTTAACCGTTTCCACAGAAAGAACAGTGCCTTCTATAAAGTGGAAACTATCGGAGGCGAGCAGCTTTTCTATGTTCTTGAGATTACCGGTGGAAAGGTCATCAAGAACGCAGACTGACTTGCCGGAAGATAGCAGTCTTTCGCACAGGTGGGAGCCGATAAAACCGGCTCCCCCTGTTACTAGGTAATCAAATCGGCCGGCCACTAGTGGGGTACCATGCTGAGAAGAACACCAGCAGCAATTGCACTACCGATAACACCCGCCACATTGGGAGCCATGGCATGCATCAACAGGTGATTGCTCTTGTCGTATTTGCGCCCTTCAACTTCAACTACGCGAGCAGAATCTGGTACTGCACTAACACCTGCAGCTCCAACAAGAGGATTCAGTTTGTTATCGCCTTTCAGGAACAAGTTCATGAATTTAGCGAATAGCAGCCCTCCAGCAGTAGCAATTGCAAAACTGAGAGCACCCAGGACAAATATCTTGATAGAGTCAGTTGTAAGGAAATATCTTGCCTGAGTGCTTGTACCTACACTGAACCCAAGAAGAATAACAACGATATTGTTCAGGGCTCCCTGTGCGCTGTCTGCAAGCCGTTTTGTAACTCCACATTCCTTAAGAAGATTACCGAAGAAGAGCATTCCCAGAAGGGTAATTGCTCCCGGGGCAATAAAAGCCGTAATGAAAAATGCGATGATAGGGAACAAGATTTTCTCTGTTGTTGAAACGTGTCTGGTTGGCTTCATCTTACGTTTGCGTTCTTCGTCTGTTGTGAGAAGACGCATGATCGGGGGCTGAATTACAGGCACCAGACCCATGTATGAGTATGCAGCTATGGCGATGGCGCCCAGCAGGTGTGGAGCCATCTGGCTTGCAACAAAGATGGCTGTAGGTCCATCCGCCCCACCTATGATCCCAATTGCGGCTGCTTCCTGCATATTGAAACCGAGGAAGAGAGAACCCAGAAGCGTTATGAAAATACCGATCTGAGCTGCAGCTCCAAGAAGAAGAAGCTTTGGGTTGGAAAGCAGGGCGCTGAAATCGGTCATGGCGCCAATTCCCAGGAAGATCAGGGGAGGGAAAAGACCGCTGGAAACACCGAAGTAGAACATCTTGAAAACAGACTGCTGCCCTCCAAGGGTGTCCAGGTATCCGATGGGAATAAGATCCGGGTTGTATGGCATGTTACCGGCTATGATTCCAAAGCCTATTGGAACAAGAAGCAGAGGCTCATAGTCTTTCTTGATGGCAAGATAGATCATGACAATTCCCATGATGATCATGATGACATTACCGAATTCTATCTGGCCGAAACCGGAATCTCCAAGATAACTGGCAAAACTTATTTCACTGAGACTGAGATTGAGATCTCCAGAGCTTGCAGTTAGTGCAGAGAGAAGGCGAGTAGCAAGTGTCATTCAGCTTCCCCCTAACCTATGCTCATGATGAGGGCATTCTCCAGAATGGTGTCGCCCTCTTTCACGGCAATTGCTGAAACCTTACCACTCACGGGAGCTTCAATCTCATTCTCCATTTTCATTGCTTCCATCACAGCCACAGTCTGGCCCTGAGTAACCTGATCGCCCACGGCAACAAGAACCTTTAGAATTGCTCCTGGAAGTGGTGCCAGAATCTTGCCCATTCCTGAAGTCATTCCCGGGGCGGTGGTTTTGTCCGGGGACGCAGATGCATCAGGCACAGCACGTCCCCTGGTTATTTTGGGCGTTTTCTTTGATTTGCTCCCTGGAAATTCAATACCCACAGTGTAGGTGCGATCATCCAGGGTAACCTCTACGCTGTCATCTTCTATTCGGCCAATGTTAACCGAGTAAGACTTATCATTAACGGTAATCTTGTACTCGGGCATTACCTGCTCCTGTTCCTTTGTCTGAATGCAGTTCGATCAAGGAGTAATTTTGATCTTCCCGCCAGCCTCCAGGGAGAGTAGGGTCTTTCGTACATCTCCCATGTAAGTTTCATGTCTTCCATCTGGTTGATCTTCAAAAAGTGAGTATGAATAGCTGTACTAATTGCTACAATCTCATCCGACTTGAGCTCCCCCGATTCCGAGGAGGAATCCTCAACTGCCTTTGAAGCCCTTTTTCCCTCTGCCAGCCTTTTGATCAGCGGTAGAGAGAGAGAAAGAATTACAAGGCCTATAAACACTGTTCCCATTCCGATCAGAGCCAGTCTTACACCAATGTCAATAAGGTGCTGGTCCGGTGCGGACATCACAGCTTGAAGTAGTGTTGCGGCAACCATTACAGAGGGATATTTCCGTGTTTTTTAGCAGGGACATCCTGCCGTTTTGATTGGAGCATTTCAAGGCTTTTTATGATACGGAATCGTGTATTGGATGGAAGAATAACGTCATCGATATAACCTCGATTGGCAGCGTTGTAAGGGTTTGCAAAGTTGTCGCGGTATTCCTTTACAAGTTCTGCCTTTTTTGCAACAGGATCCGCTGCTGCTTTCAGCTCCTTGCGGAATATGATGTTTACAGCACCGTCAGGCCCCATAACTGCGATCTCTGCTGTTGGCCAGGCAAAGTTGATGTCTGCACCAAGATGCTTGGATGCCATCACATCATAAGCTCCACCGTAAGCTTTCCGTGTAATCACGGTAACTTTCGGTACTGTGGCTTCAGCGTAAGCATAAAGCAGCTTTGCTCCGTTCCTGATGATTCCGCCGTACTCCTGCCTGGTTCCCGGCATGAATCCCGGAACATCAACAATGGTAAGAATTGAAATATTGAAAGCATCACAGAAACGAACAAATCTTGCGGCTTTAATGGAGGCATCGTTGTCCAGTACGCCAGCAAGATATGCCGGCTGGTTAGCAATGATACCAACAGATTTCCCGTTCATCCTGCCGAAGCCGATGATAATATTCTGCGCAAACATTCTTTGCACCTCAAGGAATTCGCCGTAATCAACTATGCCCTCGATGATTTTCCTCATATCATATGGTTTGTTCGGGTTGTCAGGAATAAAGGTATCTAGCCAGTTCTCAACCCTGTCTACAGGGTCAGTTGGCGGCATGGAGATTGGGTCTTCCATGTTGTTCTGTGGAATGTAGCTTATCAGTTTTCTGATAAGTTGAAGTGCTTCCTGCTCTGTCTTGCAAACCAGATGAGCAACACCGCTTCTACCACCATGAATTTTAGCACCGCCGAGTTCTTCTTTGGTGACATCCTCGCCTGTAACAGCTTTAACAACTTCCGGTCCGGTAACAAACATGTAACTGGTATCTTCAACCATTATGGTGAAATCAGTTATTGCCGGACTGTAAACAGCACCTCCGGCACAGGGTCCGAGAACTGCTGATATCTGCGGAATAACGCCGGAATACATTACATTTTTCAGGAAAATATCTCCGTAACCCGCAAGACTTTCAATGCCTTCCTGGATTCTGGCACCACCCGAATCGTTCAGACCGATGAGAGGAGCCCCGTTCATTGCTGCCATGTCCATCACCTTGAGAATTTTCTCTGCGAAGGTCTCGGACAGGGAACCTCCAAAAACAGTGAAGTCCTGGCTGAAAACATAAACAAGTCTGCCGTCGATAGTACCGTATCCTGTCACTACACCGTCGCCAAGAAAGTTTTGTTTTTCAAGGCCAAAATTGGTGCAGCGATGGGTTTTGAGCATGTCAAATTCCTCAAAACTACCCTCATCAAGAAGTAATTCCACCCTTTCTCGGGCGGTGAGTTTGCCTCTTGCATGCTGCTTCTCTATTCTCTTTTCGCCTCCGCCCAGAGCTGCTTCTTTGCGAAGTTCTCTGAGTTTACCGGCTTTATCAGCTGAGCTCATTCTTGTTCCCTTTCCCTTTCAGGAATTAGTGTTCACAGAGTTCTGTAAGTACGCGACCACTTGCCTTGGGATGGATGAAAGCGATTTTTGATCCACCTGCACCCGGCCTGGGCTCTTTATCAATCATTCTAACTTCTTTTTCTATCAGCTCTATTACAGTTCCATTAACATCAATTACACCGTAGGCGATGTGATGAATTCCCTGCCCTTTTTTCTCCAGAAATTTTGCTATTGAGCTGTCCGGCGAAGTAGGTTCAAGCAATTCAATTTTGCTCTCCCCGATCTTGAACATTGCAACTTTGACTTTCTGGGAAGGAACTTCGTCTGTTCCAATCAGCTCAAGCCCAAGCACATCACGGTAAAAAACTGAAGCGTCTTCAACGTTCTCAACTGCGATTCCGATGTGGTCGATCTTACTTAGATCCATTGTGCTCAAACATCCTTTCAGCTCTTTCAAGCAGTTTTCTTCCAACTGCATAAGGTGTTAACTGTCCGGCTAAGATAAGCTTTTCCACAGCCTCTCTGCCATTGTATTCAAGTTCAAGTAATTTTTCCGAAAAAAGAACCCCATTTTCTCTGAGTATCTGATTCATGGTTTTAACTGCAGAACGCAACAATTTGTCTTTTTCAGAGTGAGTTGCCGCTAATCGGTCCATGGCACACCAGAGATCTTCCAACCCGCCTCCGTTGGTAGCTGAAACTCTGATAACCTCAGGTCTTTTCAGGCCTGGAGGCATAAGATCAAGACTGGCCTTAACATAGTTTTCCAGTTGTTCTATTCCACTCCTGTCTGACTTGTTAAGTACGATAATATCTCCGATTTCCATGATACCCGCCTTCATCGACTGAACATCATCTCCCAGTCCCGGAACCAGAACAAGCAGAGTAATGTCTGCAAGCTCTGCCACTTCTACTTCAGCCTGTCCAACACCTACTGTTTCTATAATCACGGGGTTGTAGCCTGCTGCTGAAAGCACAAGAGAAGCATCTCTGGTTGCTCCGGAAAGGCCGCCCAGGTGTCCCCGGCTTCCCATGCTACGGATAAAGACTTTCGAGTCTGTTGCGTGAGACTGCATTCTGATACGGTCCCCCAGGAGAGCACCGCCGGTAAAGGGGGAAGAGGGGTCAACTGCAATTACTCCTACAGAATTATCAATGGAGCGATACCGAGTTATCATCCGGTCAACAAGAGTGCTCTTCCCTGCACCGGGAGGGCCGGTGATGCCCAATGTGAATCCCTGCTGTCTGGAAAATAGGTAATCCAGGATGTCTGTAGAACCGGAGCTACCATTTTCGACTTCGCTTAAAGCTTTGGCAATTGCTCTAATGGAACCTTCACCGATGCCTCGGATAATATCCATTGATGAATTCATCTGAAGTTACTGCCTTTTCTCCATCTGACTGTTGATGAATTCAACAACTTCTGCAGCGGGAGTTCCAGGGGTAAAGATTGCGGCATAGCCAGCTTCCTTAAGACCGGGAATGTCTTCTTCCGGAATAACACCGCCGCCAAAAAGAATGATGTCAGAAGCATCTTTGTTGTTAAGAAGTCGAGCTACTTCGGGAAACAGATGGTTGTGAGCACCGGAAAGAAGGGAGATTCCTACGAAATCAACATCTTCTTGTATTGCAGCGTCGGCGATAGCCTCGGGTGTCTGGCGAATACCTGTGTATACCACTTCCATGCCAGCATCTCTAAGTGCACGAGCAATGTACTTTGCCCCTCTATCGTGTCCGTCAAGGCCGGGCTTGCCTATCAATACTCTGATTTTGCGATCCATTTTGCCTCCGTAGACGGGTATATATTTACATAACAAAAGAATATCCAAATCTAGGACAATGAGCAGCTTTTGTAAAGATTCACCACAGCACTCCCCAAAAATAAGAAAGAGAAGCATATTATAGGGGGTGTCGGAAGAGACAATATCAATAATTCATCACTAACGGAGGACTTAATGAGATCCACGATTCTTTTAGTTTTAACAGTGGCTGCAGTTTCCTTTGCTGCCCTTTCCACAACTACAGTAGCAGGTTACCTGGATGAGCTGGGTGTTGCATACGAAGAAGAAGAGGGTTCCTTCTGGATTCTCGCACAGGACTCTCTCAGTGGAGAGGCTTTCCCTATTTTCTACATTGAAGTTAACACTCCAATGGAAGCATGCTTTATGGCTGGCCCTACTCCGGGGCTTGTTCCTGCATCCGGTGCCGGAAGAGCAGCTGCATTTGCAAAGCTTGCTGAGTTGAACTCCTCGTATCCCTTTGTGAAATTCGAGCACGATGCTACAACTGGCGAAGTAATTTGTACCTATACATTCTCAACCGAGAACGGTGTTGGAATAGAGGCATTTTCGGCAATGCTTCAGGTTATATTCGGCACGATTGATGAAACTGCCGCTGAGTTGGCAGCACTGGGCCAGTAAATAAACCGGGGGGGGGCACAGGATGTATGGAAGCATAGCAATCTGTTCCGGTAGGGCCAGCACCAGGCTAACAGATGATATATGTAAAATTCTTGGTATCGAACCGGAACCCGTAGAATTTCACGATTTCTCAAATGGCAACATGATGGTGAATTTTCCCGGTGGAACCGTTAGGGAAAAGGATCTTTTCATTATTCAGTCTGGAGAGAGATCAGTTTTTCGGAATAAGACCAATGCGTATAGAACAGTATCAGGAGATATTCTGGAGCTTCTTCAAATGATAAGTGCCTTGAAGGACAGCGCTGGTAGAATTACTGCGGTAACGCCATACTTTCCCTACGCGAGAAGTGACAAGAAAGACAAACCCAGAATCGCAATCACATCCAAGATGATCTTTGAGTTGCTTGAGGCGGTTCGTACAGACAGAGTTCTTGCAATGACCCTTCATTCTCCACAGTGCCAGGGGTTTAGCAACATACCTGTTGACCAGCTTCATGCTAATACCGTCTTTATCAGAAAAATTTTGTCAATCGGGAAAAACAAGCTTGCATTTGTTGCCCCGGATTCCGGAAGTATTCTGGATAATGACTTCCTGGCTTTGCACACGGCAAAGGGCATTCAGGATGCCGGTGGCACTCCGGACGTTACCACAGGATATGTAAAGAAAATGCGTGTAGATGATTCCGAGAATCCACTTGTTAGAACCGTTGAGGGGCTGGATAATCTGTCGGACAGAACTGTCATCATGGCAGATGACGAGATCCTCAGCGGAAGAAGCCTCATTCTATGTGCAGAAACCGTTGCAGCCAGGGGAGCAAAGGATATCTATGCTTTCATAACCCACCCTATACTGAGTGGTGATGCGGTGAAAAGAATACAGGAAAGTCCAATTACAAAGTTGTACATAACTGACACGGTGGAATTTGACAGGGAAGAGGCGGAGAAACTCTATGGTGGACCTGTGGACAAGATCGAGATACTTTCTGTTGCCCATGTGTTTGCCGAGGCTATCAAGAGAATAAATGAGGGACGCAGTTTAAGCTCCCTGTACCTGTAGAGAAAGAAGCGGGGCATCCGGGAGATCGGACGCCCCGCTCGCTGTCAAGAAAAATAACTAATTAATCTTTATCAATCTTGCTGTTTCAGTGATCCCGTCAACACATACTGAAACCATATACATTCCTGCAGGATTGCTTGATATGTCCATTTGAACAGATCCATAGCCTTCCTGAAGAACAGAGATATTTGATCCAACCATTCTTCCAGTTGCATCAAATACATCGATTGAAACATCTGCAGCAGCGGGAAGAGTCAGGTTTACAGAAAAAATTCCCGCAGTGGGTATTTCGGAAAGGCTTACATTGAATTCAGAAATCAATCCTGATGTCTCCTCTGCAATTCCAGTTCCGTATCCCTGGAAGTAATAGACCCATCCGTTGCTGCATCCAACAAGAATATCCGGGACTCCATCGTCGTTGTAGTCTGCTACATTCTCCCGGGCCTGCCCCCGCCGCTGTAGTTTGTGTAAACATTTATATCTCCACCGTCACATACTAGCTGGGTGTATCCGCTGAAAGCTGGATTACTGTTGGTTCCTGAGTTCTCAGCAAACCAGACATTTCCCATTTCATAACCAAGAACAAGATCCTTGTCTCCGTCTCCATCCAGATCATATGTCTGGTGAGCAATTCTCCATTTGTTGCATACAGACGAAGTAAGATCGATAACAGATGATTCCCATACAGGAGAAGTAATATCATCTCCGGTGTTCAGATGAACATGAAAGATCCCTCCATTGGTGGTTTCCACATCATATCCCCCTGCAATGAAGTCAATGTAACCATC
>JAOZRM010000006.1:20963-23544 GCA_029940175.1 Candidatus Sabulitectum sp.
CCATCATCATTAAAGTCCACAGCCTGTGGATTGGTTGCACCGGTGCATTAACCGGCACTGACGGCGATATCTGCTCCGTCAGCCAGAAGGTAGTATGTAAAAGTGAAATCAGGAACCTGATTGGTTCCTGCGTTTCTGTAAAAGCTCACCTTTCCCGGGGAGAACTGACCCACGAGAAGATCGGTAACACCATCGTTATCCCAGTCAGCCATGAAAGGCTCGGAGATAACCCCAACGTCAAGGTCTACTCCGTCTGCCTGAACCTTGATCGGTTCCATGAACGATGGCACTCCGGCAAGTGCAGTTTCGAGAAACAGGAAGAGAATCTATCTCCAATTATTAGCTACAGGTCAAGTCCTGGCCGCTCTCCCGTTACTCTCCAATGGAAAAATTGCTGCAGAATCGCCCTGTGGTCGAAAGCAATTCTCTCTGGCAGGTCATTCCCGGAGAAGATCAATGCCCTTGCTGCATCATCTCCACCTGCAGGTACTCCATGAGCCCTGCACCAGTAGACTGCACTTACAGTGTCTCCTCTTGGGTCTCTCCATGGTCTTGAGTAGACATGGAACAGATCAAGTACTTCAATTTCAAGAGAAGTCTCTTCCAGAGCTTCCCGTTTTACAGCTTGAAGCATGCTTTCTCCAGGGTCAACAAATCCACCGGGTATCGCCCAGCCGGAAGGCGGGTATTTTCTTTCTATCAATACAATTCCACCGTCAATTTCAATGATGGAGTCCACAGTTAGCTGAGGTGTTTCAGGTCTCATAATTCCTCCCTGGAACAAAAATGCGAAAAGTTTGTATATTCCGTAACAATCGAAAACAACTCATGAAAGGAGAACCTAATGAAATATTTAATCCCCCTCACACTGGCTCTTGTTCTAGGAGCGTGCGGAACAGCAGAAGAGGCACAGGCTGCAGAAGTAGCTGCTGAAGGATCTGCAGTGGAAGGCGAATGGATCCATGACGACCTGAACGCTGCCCTTGCACTTGCAGAAGAGACTGGGAAACCTGTCTTTATCGACCTGTACGCAGACTGGTGCCGTCCTTGTGTTATGCTTTCTGAGGAGTATTTCTCCAGAGATGACTACAAGGAAGTTCTGTCTCAGTGTATTCTTCTTAAGGTTAATGTAGACAACAATCCAGAACTTGCACAGAGATATCGCGCCCAGAGCATCCCAACTCTTATTCTTGCTGATGCCAGTGGAAACGAGATTGATCGCATCACGGGAGTAATGGGTTCACCTGAGGATTTTCTTCCAATGATCGACAGATTTGTTTCTCAGGGTCTGTAGCAATACGGAAAAGTTTCTTGTACAAGAGGGGGCGAAAGCCTCCTTTTGTTTTACCTGTAACCAATGGTGGACAGGTGATCCGTAAGTTTATCGTATTCTGATTCAACGATGCCCAGAAGTATATCGCTGTTCGCCAGATCTCCTTTGGACAGCATCTGTTCCAGTCGTCCGCAGGCGTTTGCAAAGTCATCCGCACCTATATTCAGAGCAGAGCCCTTTAGAGTATGGGAAAGAATTTTTATCTTTGCTGTTACACCTTCATGAACGGCAATTGATAATTCACGCAGATTTTTTTCCGCAGTAGCTATGAAGAGACTGATCAACTCTTTAATTGTTTCGATGTCATCTCCAAAGTCATCTTCAAGTTTGTCTTGTCTGAATGTGCTGTCACACAGCAGAGGTTCAATCCGTATTTCTTCTTTCTCTGACACTGCGGAGACCCATTTTTCAACCATTTCTGATAACATGCCGGGAGTTACCGGTTTAGATATGTAGTCATCCATACCGGACTCGATGCATTTTTCCTTGTCTCCCTTTAAAGCATTGGCAGTCATTGCTATAATGGTTACTTTACTGTTTAACACATTTCCCTTGCCGGATCGAATAGCTCTTGATGCGTCATAGCCATCCATAACCGGCATCTGGCAATCCATGAATACTATGTCGTAAGCTATTTTTGAAAGAAACTCTATGGCCTCGGCACCGTTCACGGCAACATCAGCTTTGTAACCAAGTTTCTCCAGAATTTTTACTGCAACCAGTTGATTCACAGGGTTGTCCTCTGCAATCAGGATCTTTATTCCAGTTTTTCGGGATTCCTTCAGTGTATGCCTGGTAACCAGAGGATGCCTTTCGGTTTCGTGCCCATAAACCGTGGTCAGGCAATTGAATAGTTGAGATTGTTTAACGGGTTTTGTCAGGTATGCAGAGAAGCCCAGCTCGTGAACCCTTGAGGCGTCTCCTCTGGCTCCTATTGATGACATGACCACCAGTTTTGGTTTGTCGATGCCTGGATCGGCAAGAATCCTTCTTCCAAGTTCTTCCCCGTCCATTTCCGGCATCTGCATATCGAGAATTGCTATTTTGAAAGAATCACCTTCAAGGGAGGCTTTCCGCAGGATCTTCAGCGCTTCTTTCCCCGAAGGAACCACGGAGAATCTGCATTTCCAGGATTCAAGAAGCAGAGCTATAAGCCTTCGGTTGGTAGAATTGTCATCAACTGCCAGGATACGGGTGTTCTCAATGGATCTGGTTTCAGTTGGTGAGGTTTGCGTATAGTGCTTCTCA